>NZ_JBWOMN010000128.1:0-18460 GCF_056449545.1 Oceanicella sp.
ATGTCCGGCATGGGCGGCATGTCCGGCATGGGCGGCATGTCCGGCATGTCCGGCATGGGCGGCATGTCCGGCATGAGCGGCATGTCCGGCATGGGCGGCATGTCCGGCATGGGCGGCATGTCCGGCATGAGCGGCATGAGCGGCATGGGCGGCATGTCCGGCATGGGCGGCATGTCCGGCATGGACGGCATGTCTGGCATGGGCGGTATGTCCGGCATGGGCGGCATGTCCGGCATGAGCGGCATGGGCGGCATGGGCGGCATGGGCGGCATGTCCGGCATGGACGGCCTGGGCGGCATGGGCGGCATGGGCGGCATGTCCGGCATGGACGGCATGTCTGGCATGGGCGGCATGTCTGGCATGGGCGGTATGTCCGGCATGGGCGGCATGGGCGGCATGTCTGGCATGTCTGGCATGGGCGGCATGTCCGGCATGGGCGGCATGAGCGGCATGGGCGGCATGAGCGGCATGGGCGGCATGTCTGGCATGGGCGGGTTCTCCGGGCAGGGCGGCGGCTGGTTCTGCACCCAGTGGACCGCGAAGGTCTCCTACCCGCGCGCGCCCTTCACCGGTCGCATGCGCGGCATGTCGGGAATGTCGGGAATGTCGGGCATGGGCGGCATGTCGGGAATGGGCGGCATGTCCGGCATGGGCGGCCAGACCTGGACCCCGCCGAAATCCAACTGATCCCCACCCCGCGCATGGGAGCGGCGCGCAAGCGCCGCTCCTCCCTGTCCGCCAGCCAGGAGTCCCCCATATGCGAAAGATCGAATCCCCGTTTGGGCGCCTTGCTCTCGCGGCGTTGTCCGCGGCATTCGCCGTCGCGGCGACCGCGCTGGGGGCCTCGGCATTCGCCACCGACCCGTCGCGCGCGCCGCTGGCCGCGACGACATCCTCCGGTTTCGTCGAGGGCGCGGCCATGCGCATGGCCGCCGCCGACGCCGACGCCGGCGGCGGCGCGGCCCGGACCGACGCGGCGACCGCCGATGCGCGCATCGCCGCCCTGCGCGCCGAAATCAACGGCCTCGACTACCAACGCGCCCGCTATCACCCGATCCATTTCCCACCGCGCATCAACGCGGCGACCAACGGCGAATGCCTGGTCTGCCATCAGGAAATCCTCGATCATGCGCCCCGCGACGCCGCCCCCGCCGGCGTGCCCGCGGACCAGACCATCGCCTGGTATCAGACGCTCGACACCTACGCGGGCGCACAGGCCAGCTTCCACTGGCGCCACCTGAAAAGCGATTTCGCGACTTCGGTGATGGCCCTCGAATGCGTGTTCTGCCACAAGGGCAGCGACCCGCGCGAGGAAAGCCCCGACATGATGCCCGGCCGCGCCCCCTTCGGCGCCGGCGCGACCCCCGAATTCACCCTGCGCAAGATGGTCAACCCGTCGACCACCTGCCTGCGCTGCCACGGCGCCATGCCGGATGTGGACGCGATCATGGGCATCGGCGCCCCCTGGCCCGAGGCCCGCGTCGATTTCGAGGACGAGGAAACCCCCAATGGCTGCCTCGCCTGCCACGCGGACATCCGCACCAACCGCCACAATGTCGACTATCTGAAGCCCGAGGCCATTGAGGCGGCGGCCCGGGCCGGCAGTTCGGACAGCTGTTACGGCTGCCATGGCGGGCGGCAGTGGTATCGCATCTCCTACCCCTACCCGCGCCACGCCTGGCCCGACATGGATGAGGAGATCCCCGAATGGGCGATCGGCCGCCCCACCGAATCCGACCCCGCCCATCAGCGCCCGCAAGCCGCGACCGAGTAACCGGAGGACCCCCCATGACCATCCTGAACCACCCGGACTCGCTCGCCGCGCTGTTCACCCGCACCCGGCGCGATTTTCTCAAATCCGCGGCGGCCACCGCAGCCCTGGGGCTGGCGGCGAGCGGCGCGCCCGAACGGGCCGAGGCCTTCGCCTACGAACCCCACCCCACCGACGACGAGCTCGAGACCGTGGTCACCTCCTGCGCCCATAACTGCGGCTCGCGCCACATGCTGGTGGCGCACAAGAAGGGCGACGTGATCGTGCGCCTGTCCACGGACAACGGGTCTTACGAGGGCGACGCCTACGGCACGGACAACGCCGACAGGCTGCAATTGCGCGCCTGCCTGCGCGGGCGCTCCTACCGCTCGCGGCTGTATTCGCCCGAACGCCTGCTCTACCCCATGAAGCGGGTCGGCAAGCGCGGCGAGGGCAAGTTCAAGCGGGTGAGCTGGAACCAGGCGCTCAGCGAGATCGCCGAGCGCATGGTGCATCTGAAGAACGCCTACGGCCCCACGGCGCTGCTGGATCAAAGCTATGCCGGGGCCTCCTACGGGGTGCTGCACAAATCCGATCAGGTCGAGGGCCTGCTGGGCCGGTTCCTCGGCATGTTCGGCTGCCGCACCAACAGCTGGTCGGTGCCGTCATACCAGGGCACGACCTTCAGTTCGCGCACCACCTTCGGCACCATTCAGGACGGCAACGAGGACGACGCCTACGCCCATTGCAAGCTGATCATCATGTGGGGCTGGAACCCGGCCTACACCTTCCATGGCGGCAACACGTTCTACTACATGCGCATGGCCAAGCAGCGCGGCTGCAAGTTCGTGATCATCGACCCGCAATACACCGACAGCGCCTCGGCCTACGACGCCTGGTGGATCCCGATCAGGCCCAACACCGACGCGGCGATGATGGCCGGCATGGCCTATCGCATCTTCGACGCCAACCAGCAGGACCAGGATTTCATCAACCGCTTCGTGCAGGGCATGGACCCGGGCACCATGCCCGACTGGGCGCGCGGGCAGGAAAGCTTTCGCGACTACATCTCGGGGGCGTCCGACGGCATTCCCAAGACCCCGCAATGGGCGGCGGATATCTGCGGCGTCTCGGCCGCGGACATCATCAAGCTCGCGGACATGTATTCCCAAACCAGGCCGGCGGCGCTGAAAGCCAGCTGGGCCCCGGGGCGCGCCGCCTTCGGCGAGCAATACAGCCGCATGGCCGCGGCGCTGCAGGCGATGACCGGCAATATCGGCGTCCTGGGCGGCTGCGCCGAGGGCGTGGGCAAATCCTGGCACGCCCATGGCGTCGCCTATCCCTATGACGAATACGCCAATGTCTGGTATGCGGCGATCAAGTCCGACCGCTGGGCGCATTGCGTGCTGAACTATCCCGACATCAGGCGCGAGGAGATCGGCCTCTGGCCCCGCAACGACCATCTGGACGGCGTGCCGCCGAATATCCGCGGCATCTTCTGGCAGGGCTCGGACTGGCTGAACCAGCTGACCAACATCAACAAGGAAATCGAGGCGATCCGCAAGCTCGACAGCTACGGCGAGGGCGAGAGCCTGCTGGTCTGCATGGACAGCACCATCACCCCCACCGGCATCTGGGCCGACTACCTGCTGCCCATCGCCACGCATTTCGAACGCCATGACGTGGCGCTGCCCTGGTACAAGGGCCACTACTACATCCACCGCCCCAAGGTCATCAATCCGATGGGCGAATCCAAATCCGACTTCCAGGTGTTCACCGAACTGGCCTACCGGCTCGGCTTCGGCCCCGGCTACAACCCGCGCGCCGATCGCAGCTATTTCGACAACCCGGACGCGGTGGACGAAAGCTACCTCATCGAATGGTGGGCCGGGGTGCAGCGCGACCAGGGCGTGCCGCTGAGCTGGGACCAGTTCAAGCGCCGCGGCGTCTACAAGTTCCGCTTCGACGAACCGCATGTGGCGTTTCGCGACCAGATCGAGAACGGCGCGCCCTTCGAAACCCCGTCCGGGCGGATCGAGATCTTCTCGACCACGCTGGCCCAGACCCCCGACTGGACCCGCACCCAATACGGCTATCACATCCCGGCGATCCCGAAATGGATCGAACCGTTCGAATCGCTGAACCATCCGAAGGCCAGCCGGTTCCCCTTCCACATGATCACCCCGCACCCGCGCTGGCGCACCCATTCGATCTACAACAACATCCCCTGGCTGCGCGAAACCTTCACGCAGGAAACCACGATCAACGCATCGGACGCGCGACGGCTCGGCATCAGGACCGGCGACGTGGTCGAGATCTGGAACGAGCGCGGCAAGGTCGTCACCCCGGTCTACGTCACCGAACGCTGCATGCCCGGCGTGGTGGTGCTGCATGAAGGGTCGTGGATGGACATCGACGAAAACGGCGTCGACCTGTCCGGCAACCCGGATTTCCTGACGCTGGACGCGCCCAGCCCGGCGGGGGCCTTCGCCTACAACACCATCCTCGTGGACATGAAGAAGACCGCGCTCGACCACCGGCCGGGCTGGGATCAGCTGTCCACGGCGCGCAGCCATGTTTTCCGCCGCGACCTTTAATCCGACATCGGGAGAGTTCAGATGGCCAATACGACCGATAAGGCCCGGATCAAAGCCGCGGCGCTGAAGCGCAAGCGCGAAGGCTACACCCCGGTGACGCCGGACCTGCAGATGGGCTTCATCCACAACAACGTGGACTGCATCGGCTGCCGCGCCTGCGAAATCGCCTGCAAGGACAAGAACGGGCTTGCCGCCGGGCCGCGTTTTCGCCGGGTGCAGTATATCGAGGGCGGGGTGTTTCCCGACGTGTTCGCCTTCAAGGTCAACATGTCCTGCAACCATTGCGCGGAACCGGCCTGCCTGCCCGCCTGCCCCACCGGCGCGATCTGGAAACGCCAGTCCGACGGCATCGTCGACATCGACGCGACGCTGTGCATCGGCTGCCGCAAATGCGAGGCCGCCTGCCCCTTCGGCGCGCCGCAATTCGACCCCGAGGAAAACGTGGTCAAGAAATGCAACATGTGCGTGGACGAACAGGACGCCGGGCGCAAACCCTATTGCGTCGCCGCCTGCATGATGCGGGTGCTCGACGTGGGCCCCATCGACCAGCTGCGCGACGGCACGTTCCAGACCACCGCGCGCGGCCCCAACGACCGCATCGTGCGGCAGGTGAAAAGCATGGCCGACCCGGACCTCACCAACCCCTCGATCGTGTTCATCCCGCATTCCAAGGGGGCGGTGGACGATGCCGGATGATCCCGCGACGCAGCGCGTCGAGGCGGCGCGCCTCGCCCTGTCCCTGATCATCCGCCTGCATGACCGCGAAGCGGACGCGGCGCTGATCGACGGCCTGCGCGCCATGGAGGCGGGCGAATTCTTCGCCGCCTTCCTTCCGGATGGCGAAGCTGGCGTCGCCGCGGATTTCGACGCCGCGGTCGCGGCCTTGCCGGCGCCGCTGGACCCGGCGACCGGCGACGCGCTGGCGGCGGAATACGCCGATGTCTACCTCACCCATGGCTACCGGCTGGCGCCCACGGGCTCGGTCTGGCTCACCGAGGACCATCTGGAACGCCAGCAGCCCATGTTCGCGGTGCGCGAATGGTATGAGCATTACGGGTTTTCGGCCCCCGACTGGCGCCTGCGCTCGGATGATCACATCGTGCACGAACTGCAATTCGTCGAGGCGCTGCTGGCGCTTGGCCATGACACCGCGCTCAGCGACGCGGCGCGGTTCATGGACCGGCACCTGCTGGTCTGGGTCCCGGAATTCTGCGCCCTGATGGGCGCGCGCTGCCGCCTGCCCTTCATGGCCGCCTCGGCGCGGCTCACCGGCGCGTTTCTCGACGCCCTGCGCGACCTGCTCGAAGACCTGACCGGCGAGGCCCGCTGGCGCCCCGAGGACAGGGTGCAGCCCTATTCGAGCGCCGAATTCGAGGCCGACATGGCGACGGAGACCGCCGCCTATGTGCCCGGAGTCGCCGAAAGCTGGTGACATGACCCCGCGCCCAACGCCGCCCGCGCCGGTCATCGACCCGGATCGCTGCGTGCGCGGCGCGCTGCTGGCGGTCAGCTGCGCCGCCTGCGCCGAGGCCTGCCCGAGCGCCGCGCTGACCCTGAACCCCGACGGCGATCTGACGCTGGACGCCGGGGCCTGCACCGGCTGCGGCGCCTGCGCGGCGGCCTGCGGCGAGGGCGCGGCGACCATCGCCAACCCGCCGCCCGCGCCGACCGACGGGGGCCTGCTGCTGATCTGCCACCGCCACCCCGCCGCCGCACGGGGCGGGGCGCGGTCCTGCGTTCACGGCCTCGGGCTCGCCGATCTGGCGCGGCTGCACGGGCAGGGCGCGCGGCGCCTGGCGGTGGCGACCGGCGATTGCGCGGCCTGCGCGCTGCGCCCCGAAACCACGCTCGAACGCCGGGTCGCCGATTTCAACCGCCTCGCCCTGTCGCGCGGCCTGGCGCCGCTGGCCCCGGCCCCGGCCAGCCCGCGCGACCTGCGTCGCTGGCGCGACGCCCAGGCCCGCGGCGCCGCGCCCGACCCGTCGCGGCGCGCCTTCCTGCGCCGCCTCGCCGCCGCCCCGGCCCCGGCGCCGACGCCCCCCGACCCCGCCGATCTGGCGGCCTTCCAGCGCATCGGCGCCAGGACCACCACCCCCGCCGACCGGCTGTTCGCCCATGTCCCGCGCATCGACCCCGACCGCTGCGCCGGCTGCGATTCCTGCACCCGGGTCTGTCCGCACGGGGCATTGACCTTGGTCAATTACGCCGATGAAGAACTGGCCTATGAAACCGATGCCGCGCTTTGCACCGGCTGCGGCCTCTGCGCTGATGTCTGTGACGTCGATGCCGTCGAGGTGACTGCCATGGCCCCCTCCAGCGATGCGATCGCGCTGACCGGTTTTCGCTGCCGCGCCTGCGGCGCGACGCAGCACGCCCCCGGCCGCGCGCCGCCGGGCAACGGCCTTTGCCGCATCTGCGCCCGCGCCAACCACCACGAGCGGCTGTTCGTGGTGCTGGAATGAACGCACCCCCAGCCGCCCCCCCAGCCGCCCCCCCAACCGCGCCGCCCGCCGCCCTGCGCCGCTGGGTCGGGGCCAGCCTGCAGCGCAAGATCGCGCTGGCCAGCGGCGCGCTGCTGACGCTGGTCTCGGTGGTCTTCCTGTTCCTGGTCAGCGGATTCTACCAGCAGCGCCTGATCGACCAACACGCCCGCGGCTCGCTGCAGGTGAACCGGCTGCTGCAGGCCTCGCTGGAAAACGCCATGCTCAAGCGCGACATCCCCGGGCTGCAGCGCATCCTGCGCGACCTCGGCGCGCAGCCGGGGATCAACGCCGCCATGATCCTCAACCCCGATCTGAAGGTGCGCTTTTCCGCCGACCCGGCGCGGCTGAACGAAAGCTTCGCCGACCCGCTCGCCGCCCGCGCCCTGCGGGCCCGGACGCCGCAGGCGCAATACATGCGCGACGCCAGCGGGCGCGAGGTGCTGCGCAGCGTCAACCCGGTGCGCAACCGGACCCAATGCGGCATGTGCCACGGCCCGGTGGCCCAGCGCCCGGTCAACGGCCTGCTGGTCATCGACTACGACGCCGGGCTGATCCAGGCCGAGGCCCGTTCCTCGACCCTGAAGCTGGCGGCGATCGGCGGCGGCGTCATCCTGCTGCTGGGCGCCGGGCTGTGGCTGGCGCTGTGGCGGGTGGTGATCGCGCCGCTCGAACGCCTGACCCAGGCCGCCGGCGCGCTGCGCGCTGGGCGGCTCGACACCCGTGTCGCGGTGATCGGCGATGACGAGATCGCCCAGCTCGGGCGCGGCTTCAACCGCATGGCCGCGGACCTGCAGGCCAGCCTCGCCCGCCTGCGCCAGTCCGAGGATTTCCTGCAAGGCGTCATCGACGCCATCCCCGACGGCATCCGCGTCATCGACGGCGATTACCGCGTGCTGAAGGCCAATGCCGGGTATTGCCGCATGGTCGGGCAGAGCATGGAGCAGGTGCTCGCCGCCCCCTGCCACCGGTCCAGCCACCGGCGCGACGCGCCGTGCCCGCACACGCTGATCTGCTGCCCGCTGGCCGAACTGCATCGCCCCGGGGCCAGCGCGCAGCTGACCTGCCGGGACACCTTCGTCGGCGCCGACGGGAAGGACCTGTTCACCGAAATCTCCGCCGCCCGGGTCGATCTCGCGCTCGACGGCGAAATCCGCTCCTGCGTCATCGAATCCATTCGCGATCTGGACATGCAGGCGCAATATTCCCAGCAGCAGCGGCTGTCCGAAATCGGTTTGCTGGCGGCGGGGGTGGCGCATGAGATCTTCAACCCCCTGTCCTCGATCGACCTCGGGCTGAACGCGCTGCATTCGGAACTGGACGAACGCCTGGGCGAAAAGGAGGCGCGCTACATGGAGATGATCCGCGCCGAGGTGCAGAACTGCATCAAGATCACCGATTCGCTGCTGATGCTCTGCGCCCCTCCCGGCACGCCGGAAAGCCTGGTCACGCTGTCGGTCGCCGCCGCCGAGGTGCTGGCGCTGCTGGCCTACGAGGCGCAATCGCGCGACGTGCGCTTTGAAACCGACATCGCCCCGGATCTGCGGGTGCTCGCCGCGGACAGCGACATCCGCATGCTGGTGGCCAACCTGTCGCTGAACGCCATCCACGCCATGCCCGAGGGCGGCGTGCTGCGGGTGCGCGCGCGGCGCATCCCCCCGGGCGCCGGCGCGCCGGGCGACGCGACATCCGCCATCGAACTGGAATTCGCCGATCAGGGGGTGGGCATCGCACCCGCCGACATCGACAACATCTTCATGCCGTTCTGGTCGCGGCGGGCCGACAGCACCGCCGGGCGCGGGCTTGGCCTGTCGATCGTCAAATCCATGCTGGAGCGCATCGGCGCGACCATATCCGTGCGCAGCGCCCCGGGCGAGGGCAGCCGTTTCGTCATCCGCTTCGCCGACGCCGACGCCGACGCCGCCCGCAACGACAACGCCGCCCGCCATGTCCGGGAGACCCGCCCATGACCGCCGCCGACATGGCGCCCCCCCGCCGCCGGGTGATGGTGATCGAGGACGACAGGACCCTCAACCTGCTGCTGCAGGACCAGCTCGAACGCATGGGGCTGGAAGCGCGCGGGGCCCTGTCGCGCGCCGAGGCGCTGGACATGCTGCGCGATTTCACCCCGGATCTGGCGATCCTCGACCTGCGCCTCACCGACGCCGACGGGCTGCGTTTCCTGCCCGAACTGCGCGAATACTGCGCGGTGATGATCCTCACCGCCCACGGCTCCATCGACCGCGTGGTGCAGGCGGTGCGCGGCGGGGCCTGCGACTTTCTGGTCAAGCCGGTGTCGCCCCACAGTCTGGAACTGGCGCTGAACCGGGTGTTCGAAACCGCCGCGCTGAAACGCGACCTCGCCTTCTGGCAGGTGCAGGCGGAACGCGAATCCAATTTCAACCTGGTCGGCGTCAGCCCGGAAATGGCCGAGACGCGCCGCCTGATCCAGCTGTTCGCCAATGCCCAGACGCCGGTGCTGATCAGCGGCGAAAGCGGCGTCGGCAAGGGGTTCGTCGGCGGCGCCCTGCACCGCCAGAGCCCGCGCGCCAACGGCCGCTTCATCGCCGTGGACTGCGCCGCCGACCTGAGCGCCGCCGACCTGTTCGGGCGCGCCGGCGACGCGCGCGGCGACGCGCGCGGCGCGGGCCTGATCGCCGCCGCCGAGAACGGCACGCTGTTTCTCAACGACATCGACCGCATGGACCCGGACCTGCAGGCCAAGCTGCTGCGGGTGATCGAGACCGGCAGCTACCGCCCGCGCGAGGGCGCCGGCATCCTGCGCACCTCGACCCGATTTCTCGCCGCCAGCGGCGTGGATCTGGAGGATCTGGCCAGGATCGGGCGTTTCCGCAGCGAACTCTACTACCATTTCGCCGCCTTCACGATCCACATCCCGGCGCTGCGCGAACGCAAGGCCGACATCGCGCCGCTGGCGGAGAATTTCCTCGCCAATCGCAGCTTCCATCGCGGCGTCGACAAGGTCCTGCCGCCCGAAAGCCTCGCCGCCCTGACCGCCCATGACTGGCCCGGCAACCTGCGCGAATTGCGCAACGCGGTGGAGCGCGGGGTGATCATGTCCGCCGGCGCGCGCGAGGTGGCGCCCGCGGACATGGCCCTGCCCAGCGCCGGCGACGGCGACGCGGCCGACCCCGAGACCGGCGTCACCCTGCGATTCGATCACGCGCCGGCGCTTGACGAGATCCGCGACGTCTATGTGCGCCTGCTGCTGAAAAGCCATGGCGGCAACCGCAAGAAGATCGCCGAGACCCTCGGCATGAGCGAGCGCAACACCTATCGCCTGCTCAACAAGCTGAACGCCGAGGCCGAGCGCCCCTGAGCGCCGCCCGGCCCGCCCCGCCCCGGCCCGACCGGCCCCGGCGCCGGCCTCGCCGAAAGGTCCGGTTTGACGGGCGCCGGCTTACGCCCCATTCTGCTGGCGATCCCGGAGGACAGCATGACGCCCAACGCCCCGAACCCGATCCCCAAAGCCCCCGCCGCCCTGCTCGCCGCCCTGCTGGTCGCAATGCTGGTCGCCGCCCCGATCGCAGCCCCGATTGCGGCGCTGACCCTGATCGCGCCCCGCGCCATGGCCGCCGAAAACCCGGCGCTGCGCGTCGCGGTGCTGAAATTCGGCACTGTCAACTGGCTGATGAGCGCCATCGCCGACAACCGGTTGGACGCGGCCGAGGGCTACCGGCTCGACGTGCTGGCGCTGGCCGGCAAGCCCGCCACCGGCATCGCCTTTCAGGCCGGCGACGCCGATGTCATCGTCACCGACTGGATGTGGTCCCAGCAGCGGCGCGACAAGGGGCTCGACCTGCGCTTCGCCCCCTATTCCGTGGCGCTGGGGGCGCTGATGACCAATGGCGCGGTGCGCGACCTGTGCGACCTCAAGGGCCGCAAGGTCGGCGTGGTGGGCGGCGAGTCCGACAAAAGCTGGATCGTCTACCGCACCCTGGCGCGGCGCGATTGCGGCTTCGACCTCGCCGCCGAAACCGAGACGATGTTCGGCGCGCCGCCGCTGATGGCGCGCCAACTCGACACCGGCGCCGTCGACGCGGTGTCCACCTTCTGGCACTGGGCCGCGCGCATGGAGGCCAGGGGCAAGACCCGCCTGCTCGGCGTCGACGAGGCCATGGCGGCGCTCGGCATCGCCCCCGCGCCGCCGCTGATCGGCTTCGTCTGGGACGCGGGGCGCAGCGACCCGCGGGTGCTGGCGGCGTTCCTGCGTTCGGTGACGGCGGCGCAGGCGCTGCTGCGCGAAAGCGACGCGGAATGGGACCGGCTGCGCCCGAAGATGAAAGTGAAAGGCGACGCCGAATTCATCGCCCTGCGCGACCGTTTCCGCGCCGGCATGGTGGAAGGCTGGACCCCGGCGCACATGACCTCGGCGCGCAAGCTGCACGCCCTGCTGGTGCAATACGGCGGCGCCCGCTACGCCGCCGGCGGCGGCGCGCTCGACGCGGAGGGCTTCGCGCCGCCGGGCGACGATGGCCGATGACGCCCCGCCCCGGCCGGCGCGGGACTCGGCGCCGCGCCTGACGCCGACCGCCGACCCGATCCAGCCCCCCGCCCCTGGCGAAATCGACGTCCCCGCGCCCCCGTCCGGGGGCGGGCGGCTCGGCTGGACCCTGGCCTCGCTCGCCGGCTTCGTGCTGGTCTGGGCGCTGATCGCCGCCCTGATCGGATCGGAGGAGCTGCCCGGCCCGGTCGCGGTCTGGCAGGCGTTCCTGGCGCAGGCCCGCACCGAGAATTATTTCATGCATCTGGGCGCGACCCTGGCCCGCGTCGCCGCCGCCTTCCTGCTGTCCATGACCATCGGCTCGGCCATCGGCCTGGCGCTCGGCATGAACCAGCGCGCCGACAGGGCCTTTGGCGGCTGGCTGGTGCTGTTCCTCAACCTGCCGGCGCTGGTGACCATCATCCTCTGCTACGTCTGGTTCGGGCTCACCGAGACCGCCGCCGTCGCCGCCGTCGCCGTCAACAAGATCCCCAACGTCGCCGCCACCCTGCGCGAGGGCGGCCGCGCGCTGTCCAGGGACTACGCCGAAATGGCCGCGATCTACCGGCTGGGCCGGCTCGCGCGCCTGCGCCACGTGATCCTGCCCCAGCTCACCCCCTATTTCGCCGTCGCCGCGCGCAACGGGCTGGCGCTGGTGTGGAAGATCGTGCTGGTGGTGGAGCTGCTGGGCCGCCCCAACGGGGTCGGCTTCCAGCTGCACGTGTATTTCCAGCTGTTCGACGTCGCCACCATCCTCGCCTACGCCTTCGGCTTCATCATCGTCGCCCAGGCCATCGAATTGCTGATCCTCGAGCCCTGGGAACGCCGCGCCGGACGGTGGCGGCGATGAGCGGCTTTCGCATCGAGCTGACCCGCAAGGCCTTCGCCGGGCGCGCGGTGCTCGGCGCCGTCAGCCTGCGCATCCCGCCCGGCGAACGGGTGGCGCTGCTGGGGCGCTCGGGGCTGGGCAAATCCACGCTGCTGTCGATGATCGCCGGCATCGACCGCGATTTCGAAGGCCGGATCGAACGCCCCGAGGGCCGCATCGCCATGGTGTTCCAGAGCCCGCGCCTGCTGCCCTGGCGCAGCCTGGCCGAAAACATCGCCGTCATCCCCGGATCCGGCGGCATGGCGCGGGCGCGCGAATTGCTGGCCGAGGTCGGGCTGGGCGAGGCGGCGGACCTGCACCCCGAACGGGTGTCCCTGGGCATGCAGCGCCGGGCGGCGCTGGCGCGCGCCCTGTCGGTGGACCCGGCGGCGATCCTGATGGACGAACCCATGACCTCGCTCGACCCCGCCTCCGCCGCCGCCATGCGTCGCCTGCTGATCGCGGCGCTGGAGCGCACCGGCGCCATCGGGCTGATCGCCACCCATGACCGGCGAGAGGCCCTGGCCATGGCCGATCGCATCCTGATGCTGGACGGGCGCCCGGCGCGGATCGTCTCGGACCGGCGCTCGCCGCTGGACCGGCAGGCCCGCGCCGACCCCCGCGCCGTTGAATCGCTGCATGCCGAATGGTTTGGCGACCCCGGCGCCCCCGACGCACCCGGCGACGCGGCGTGACCCGGGCTGGATCTGCGCGGCAGAGCGGTCAAGGCCTCGACGATGCCCCCCCGGCCCCGGTTTTCCGGACTGCGCCGCAAGACCGGCCCGGCGCCCCGTTTCATCGCCCCGCCTGGGGGTTGGTCAGCGACGAATAGACCAGCGCGCGCATCTCCTTGCGGTTGGGATAGCTCGACGAGGGCGTCAGCTGGGTGACGAAGATCGCCGTCATCTCCAGCGCCGGATCGACCCAGAACATGGTCGAGGCCAAGCCCCCCCAGCCGTAATCCCCGGCGCTCGACGCGGTCTTGGCCAGCGCCGGATCCAGCGTCACCGCCACCCCGAGCCCGAACCCCACGCCGTCGAAGCTCACCTCGGAAAACACCGGCTGGCCCATGGCGGCGAGATCGCCGCGCAGCGCGTTCGCGGTCATCAGCGCAACCGTCGCCGGGGCCAGCAGCCGCACGTCGCCAAGCGCCCCGCCGCCGCGCAGCATCTCGGCGAAGCGCAGATAGTCCCGCGCCGTGGACAGCAGCCCGCCGCCGCCGGAATGCTGGCGCACCCGCCCGGCGCGATAGACGCTGTCGCCCGGCGCGTCCGACAGCGCCATGGGGTCGTCATCGGTCCGCGCGTAGCAGGCGGCGAGCCGGTCGAGCCGGTCGTCGGCGATCTCGAACCCGGTGTCCTCCATGCCCAGCGGGTCCAGGATCCGCGCCTGCATGAAGCGGTCCAGCCGCTGCCCCGACACCACCTCGATCACCCGCCCGAGCACATCCGTGGACACCCCGTAATTCCAGCGCGACCCCGGCTCGAACCCCAGCGGCAATGCCGCCAGCCGCCGGACGGAGTCGGCCAGATCGCCGCTCTTGTCCGAAAAGTTCACCCCGCGCGCCCGCATTTCGGCGGCCAGCGCCCCGTCATTGAAGCCATAGGTGAACCCCGAGGTGTGGGTCAGCAGGTGGTGCAGCGTCAGCCGGGTCTGCGCCGGGCGGGTCTGGTCGATGGCGCGCGCCCCCGGGATCAGCGCCTGCATGCCCGCCATTTCCGGCAGGATCGCGTCCAGCGGCGTGTCGAGATGGCATTGCGCATCCTCGAACAGCATCAGCAGCGCCACCGTGGTCAGCGGCTTGGTCATGGAATAGATGCGCAGAATCGTGTCGCGCTCCCATGGCAGGCCGCGCGCGACGTCGCGCCGCCCGACCCAGTCGTGATGCGCGATCCGCCCGCGCCGGGCGATCAGCACCTGGGCGCCCGGGTAGCGCCCCGCATCGACCCAGCGCTGCATCCAGGGCCGGAACCGCATCAGCCGCCGCCGGTCGAACCCCAGGGTCTCGGGGTCGTCAGCCTGATCGAACATGAGGTTTCCTGTCGCTTTAGAGGTTGCAATGCCCGGGCGGCGCCTGCTTTGTCGGGGGCGGGCCCAACCTGCAACATGATCGCGCCGCGGGCAATCCGCGACCTCTGAGGAACCTGCGATGACCACCAACACCGACAAGCGGCTGCGCGCGCTCACCTGGAACGTCTGGTGGCGCTTCGGCCCGTGGCAGGACCGCCAGCCCGCCATCGCCGCCACGCTGCGCGCCGTCGACGCCGACGTGATCGCGCTGCAGGAGGTCTGGGCCGACGGGACCGCCAACCACGCCGCCGAACTGGCGTCCATGCTCGGCTATCACCACGTCTACGCCCAGTCGATGGAGATGAACGGCCTCGGCTTCGGCAACGCCATCCTGTCGCGCTGGCCGATCGCCGACACCGAGACCGTCGAGCTGTTCGGCCATGCCGAAACCGAAGAACGCCGCGTCGCCCTGTTCGCCGAAATCGACGGGCCGCGCGGCAAGATACCGATGTTCTGCACGCATCTGAACTGGAAACACCAGCACAGCCATATCCGCCAGCGCCAGGTGGCGGACGTGGCCCGCCTCGCGGCCCGCCATTCCCGGCGCAACTTCCCCCCCGTGCTGTGCGGCGATTTCAACGCCGAGCCCATGTCCGAGGAAATCCGCATGCTCAGGGGCCTGACCACCTGCCCGGTCGAGGATCTGTTCTTCCATGACGCCTGGGCCGTGGCGGGCGATGGCGGCCCCGGCCTGACCTGGGACAACCGCAACGCCCACGCGGCGCTGGAATGCGAACCGGACCGGCGCATCGACTACCTGTTCGTCGGCGCCGCGCGCGCGCGCAGGCTCGGTCATGTGCTCAAGGCCCGGCTGGTCGGCGACGCGCCCGTGGACGGGGTCTGGCCCAGCGACCACATCGCCGTGCTGGCCGAGCTGAAATATTGACCCGCGCCCCCGGCCCCGGCGCCGGCGCCAGCGCAGCCCGGCCAGCCGCGCACGCCGCCGCGCCATGATCCAGGCGCTGTATCGAACCCCGGTCGCGATCCTGCCGCTGGTGGCGCTGATGTGGGCCTCCAACGCCATCATCGCCCAGCTCGCCGTGGGCGAAATCCCGCCCTTCGCGCTGGTGTTCCTGCGCTGGGCCATGGTCGCCGCCGCCATGCTGGCGCTGTACGGGCGCGAATTGCGCGCCCACTGGCCGGCGATCCGCGCCCGCATGGGGCTGATGGCGCTGATGTCGGTCTGCGGCTTCACGGTGTTCAACAGCCTGTTCTACGTGGCCTCGGCCCATACCAGCGGCATCAACATGGGCATCCTGCAAGGCGCCATCCCGATGATGGTCATGCTTGGCGCCTTCTTCGCCTATGGCGACCGGATCACCGCGACGCAGGCGGTCGGCGTCGCCCTGACGCTGGTCGGCGTGGCGACGGTGGCCAGCCAGGGCGATGTCGCCAGGCTGGCCGCGCTCGCGATCAACGAAGGCGACCTGCTGATGCTGCTGGCGGTGGCCTTCTACGCCATCTACACCGTGGCCCTGCGCGCCCGCCCCGACGTGCCCGGGGTGGTGCTGTTCGCCTTCTTCGCCGTCGTCGCCGCGATCTCGGCCGCGCCGCTGGCGATCTGGGAAATCACGCAGCCCGGCTACCAGTGGCCCACCGTCGCCGGCTGGGGGTTGACGCTGCTGGTGGCGGTGTTCCCCTCCTGCTTCGCGCAGATCCTGTTCCTGCGCGGCGTCGACCTGATCGGCCCGGGGCGCGCCGGCGTCTACATCAACCTTGTGCCGATCTTCGCGGCGATCCTCGCCATCCTGATCCTGGGCGAAACCTTCGCCCTCTATCACGCCGTCGCGCTGGTCTGCGTGCTCGGCGGCATCTGGCTGGCCCAGCGGTCGCAGTGACCCACGCGCTCCGGCGCCAAGGAAAGGACCTCTCCCATGTCTCATGATCGCGTGGCGCTGATATCAGGCGCCAACCGGGGCATCGGCGCCGCCGTGGCGCAACGCCTGCTGGCAAACGGCTGGCGCGTCAGCCTCGGCATGCGCCGCCCGGCGCGCCCCGACTGGGCCCCGGACCCTGCGCGCGCCCATATGTTCGCCTATGACGCCGTCGCCGGGCTCGAACCCGCCTGGACCGGGGAGGCGCTCGCCGCCTTCGGGCGCATCGACGCCATCGTCGCCAATGCCGGAATCATCATCCCCGGTTCGCTGATCGAGGCCGAAGACGAGGCGCTCGACGCCATGCTGGAGGTCAACGTCAAGGCCCCGCGCCGGCTCGCCAAGGCGGCCTGGCCGGCGCTGACCGCGACCGGGGCCGGGCGGGTGGCGATCATCGCCTCGCTTTCGGGCAAGCGCGTGGCCTCGGCCGCGACCAGCCTCTATTCCATGTCCAAATTCGCCGCCGTCGCGCTGGCCCACGGGCTGCGGCACGAGGGTTGGGACCACGGCCTGCGCGCCACCGCCGTGTGCCCGGGCTTCGTCGCCACCGACATGGCGCGCAGCCTGACCGCAACGCCGGACGCGGACATGACCCAGCCCGAGGACGTGGCCCGCCTGGTCGAATTGGCCCTCGACCTGCCCAATTCGGCCAGCCTGGCCGAGATCTGCGTGAACTGCCGGGACGGCGATCAGTACTGACCCGACCGCAAACGCCAAGGCGCCCCGGCCGAACGGTCAGGCTGAACGCAGGGCCATGATCCATCGGGACCGCTCGGATCCGCGCCCGACCCGCGCCCGCCCCACGCCCGAACGTCAGGGCGCCAGGTCCATGCGAGTCAACGTCGCAACACCAGACCGGATCTGCGCTGGCAGGGCATTCAGATCAACTTCCGTTTGGAAATCGGGGGCGCGAAGAGCCATGATCTTCACCGGACCGTCATCGGGAAATTCCAGCAAGGTGAAACTGTTCAGACCGGTTCGCGTGTCTCCGATCGGTTTGCGGGCGCCGCCGCCAAGATTGGCCTGCGAGATGTAAAGAACGCCGTCCTTCTTCGCCGGATAATGGGCATGATGACGCCCCGACAGGCGCATCAGAACGCCGGTGCGCTGAAAAAGCGATTCCAGAACGGGATCGCCGAAAGCCGAGGCGTCATGGTTTCCGGGCGTCACCGCAAAGGGGATTCCAGCCGCTTCCAGCCGGTCGCTGACCACGGCGTGAAAGGCGATCCACATGGCGCGGATCTCGGCGCCTGAAAGATGCGGGCGGCGCTGCCCGGCAACCATGTCTCCGGTGGAAATCACCAGATCCGGGTTCAGCAAAATGATCCGGTCGATCGCCCGCGTGATACGCGGATCATATGACGTGGACCCGTATGATCCGTTCAGATCGGAAATCACCACCACCCGCAGCGGTTCGGCCAAGGCCGACCCCGCCCATAGGCACAGGGCCAGAACGAATGCCGGAAACCGCTCAGGACCGGTCACAGGGCGCGCTTTCAGGTTCAGCCCGGCCCGTTTCGAAGAAGACTCTCGGCTGAAGATCAAACAGCAAGATCCCTGGCGTTCTGGCGGTCCTTGCGCCCCTTGGCCAGCCCATCGGCGATCGCATCGATCAGCGGCTTTTCGGATCGCAGCGCAAGAAAAGCGGGGGTTTTCTGAAAATCTACGTTCCGCCCCTTGCCCCAGCCCGACGCCCTCGTGCCGTTGATCTCGGATGCATAGCGATGGCCGGGGCTCAACAAGAGCACGCCGAATAGGTCACGTCCGTCAAGGTGGTGTAATTTGTCGGATGGCCTGAAGTCATGATCAGGCGGCTTGGGTCGTGATGCCGAGAATGGGATCGGTCTCCTCGTTGTCGATCTGGGCGAAGGCCTCGACCTGCATGTAGCGGCTGGCGGTCTGCCATTCGTCGTTCTGTTCGAACAGCACGGCGCCGATCAGGCGGGTGATGGAGGCCTCGTTGAGGAAGATCCCGACGACGTCGGCGCGGCGCTTGACCTCCTTGTTCAGGCGTTCGATCGGGTTGGCGCCGCGCAGCTTGGCGCGGTGCTGGCGCGGGAAGGCCATGCAGGCCAGCACGTCGTGTTCGCTGTCGTCCATGAGATCGGCCAGCTTGGGCCAGCGGGATCGGAGCCGGTCGGCCACCCGGCGCCATGTCTCGCCGGCCTGTTTGCGGTCGGGTTGATCGAAGGCCTGACGGATCGCGGCGGCGACGACGCTGTGCTGGCCGCGCGAGACGTGGGCCAGGGCGTGCCTCGTCCAGTGGACGCGACAGCGTTGCCAGGTGGCCTCGAACACGCGCTCTGTCGCCGCGCGC
>NZ_JBWOMN010000129.1:0-19169 GCF_056449545.1 Oceanicella sp.
CCCCAGCCGATCCGGGCCCCCAGCCGATCCGGGCCCCTGGGCGTGACCCGAGCCCTGCGCGTAGGGTCAGGCTCCGATCGCGGGCTCACTGCGCGACAAATATCAGATCGCCGTCCGGGTCCGCGCAATCGAACATCGCCTGACCGCCGAATTCGTGCAGGCCGCAGCTGCGCCCCCCGATCTCGGCCGAAAGCTTCAGGGTCGCGTTGGTCATCTGCGCCGACAATTCCAACGGCTCGCCTTCGCAGTCGAAGGCCGCCACGCGGTCGCGCCCGTCAAGCGCCGCGGTGACGCCCAGATCCGCGGCGTCGGCGGTGGTGAGCGGGCAGAACTCCCTGCCGATCCGCGCATAGAAGAACCCGCGATCCTGATACAGCGCGCCGCTCGAAGCCGCCTTGCCAGGCTGGCAATTGAATTTCGCCGGGAACAGGGTTTGCAACTCGCCCTTCTTCCGAGGCGCGTCGCCGGCCTCCAGCACGCAGACCGCGTCGCCGCGTTTCGTGCCAAGGGGCGTGCGGCGGGTGGCAAGCTGTTCCTGCGACAGGTTGACGAGGATCGTGGTCGCCGGGCCCTCGGTGTCGCCGTTGCGGCAGCGCAGATCGGTCAACGTTTCGCGCTTGTCCAGATAGACGCGCGAGCGCGCCGTGGCGATGCCCACGTCCTTGTCCGCGTCGAGCACGTTTTCGTAGATGTAGTCGCGCGCGGCCCGCGTGCCGGCGACGAACCGGCAGGCCATCTGATTTTGCGCGTCGATAGCGGCGTCGTCGCGATAGGGAACCGACTGACCGACCATGAACTTGCCGTTGGCCTTGCTGTCAAACTGGATGATTCCGAAAGTCCCGACCGTGCCGAACCGCTTTTCGAAACCGAACAGGCCGACCGCCACGCCCTCGTCGTTGCGCCCGGGAATGGTGAGTTCCGCCGGCGCGTAGGTGAGCGTGCCATGGGGCACGTATACGTCGCGCTTCCAGGTCATGGGCTCGTAGGTGGCGTTGGCCACGAAAATCGTGGCGGCGCCCTTGGTGCTGGCGAAGATGATCGGCTGGGCGATGAGGTTGACGGCGCCCAGAACGCCCGCCGTGACGGCCACGGCGACCGGGCCGCCGGCCGCGGAATCAATGATCGCCTCCAGCGAAATCGCCCCCAGCGTCAAGGCGCCGCCCTTCAGGTTTTCGTTCTTGGCGCCGCCCGCATCGAGTTCTCTCTGAATGAGCTTGATGTCGGATTTCAACTTCTGGGTGAAATCCGAAACCTTGCCCCGGTTTTCGGTCGCGGCGACGAAGGCGGCGTATTGCGCGTCGGTCAGGCGAAAGATCGGCGCCAATTCCACGGCCATGACCGGACGGGCGGCGAGCGACACCAGCAAAAGCGTTGCGACGGCGAGCAGGCGCATGGGCGATCTCCAGATGAACGAGTCAATCATTCGCATTGGCTGCAGCCCGACCACGATCAAGCCCGCAATCAGTTGGACCGCCGCCGCCCGGGTCACTGGAACTGATAGCTCAACGCCATGTAGGGGCCGCTCTGGATCACGTCATAAGCGAATTTGCCATCCGCGCGATTGGTCGCGAAATCGATGCCGTAAACCTGCCAGCCGAAATGCAGCGCGGTGGTCTCGGCCGCCTGATAGGTCGCGCCGAAGCGCAGCCGCCATTGCAGATCGTCATCCATGGCGGCGATGTCGCCGGCCAGCGTCGCGCTCCAGCGGTCGTTGAGTTCGATCGCTCCGCGGGCGCCGACCACCGGCTCCCACCAGCTTTCGGCGCCGCCGAGGCTGCGTTGCCCCCCCGGCGCGCCGCCGATATCGACCGAGGCGCGCAGCGTCTGACGCAGCGCGTTGTATCGCAACCCTGCCTGCAGATCGACGCTGTAGCGCCGCCCGGCGTCGCCATAGACCCCGTAGGCCGCGCGATAGGCGCCGAACAGCCCGACCCAACCCTGCTTCATCTTGAAGTCGGCGCGCACGAAATCGCCGCCGGGGGTGGTGGTGTCGGCGCCGCCGCTGAGGTTGAGGTAGTTGAGATCGAGAATGATGCCGAAATCGCCCTTCCAGGCCTCGCCGCGCATCGAGGCGGCGAAGTTCAGCGCCTCCAGCACGTCGCGCATGTCGAGATCCACATCGGCCTGCGCGCCGCTCAGCGTCGAGGTTCCGCTGGTTGTCGCGGGCAGGAAGCTGTAGCCGGCCAGCGTGAAGCGCCAGGCGTCATCGGTCTGATTGCGGGGGGGCAGCGCGCCGGCGACGGCCAGCGCGGGGATCGCGCCGGCCAACAGGCCCGCCGCCAGCCCCGCGGCGACGCCCGGCGCCATCGCCGCCGCGCCGCGGATCGTTCCTTTCGCGATGCGCCCCGCGGCGCCGGTCGTGTTGGTCGTCGTCATGATGCGTTCCCTGACTGATACGCGGGCAAGGGCGCCCGGCCGCATGATAATCGCCCTTGGGCGCGTGGTCTGCGGCTAATTCAGATCCAGAAACACCGGATCGCCGTCGGATGAAATCCAGCCCGCCACATACCCGACATTGAACCGGTCCAGCGTCAGCGAGGTCGCGCCCTCCATGCCCTCGGCCAGCATGTCGGCCGGTCCCCGGGCGCCGAGGCCATACAGCCGGTCGCCCAGCACCAGCGCGACATAAGGCGCGCCGCCCGTGGACTGGGAGATCGCCATGCGAATCCGGGCCCCGTCCGCCAGCACCGGCGCGCCGAAATTGCGTGACTGCATGACCTCGCCGGTTGCCGCGTCAATGCGCTGCAACGCGAAGAAATCCTTGCCGTTGTCAGCAAACGGCCCGAACACCGCGTCGATGGCGTCGATGGGCGCGCCGAGCGCGTAGTTGCTCTGGCCGCTCGGGATCGCCGCGATCGCCTCCGGCGGCGCCGGGGCCAGCGGATACAGCGCCAGCGCGGCAAGCGGGCCGGGTCCCTCGGCGATGATTTCGGGGGCCGAGACCGCATCGCCGGCGATCTCGATGCGCATCAGCCGGGCGCCGAGGCCGTAGACCATGGTCCAGGACGGCTCATGCGCGCGGCGGCGGACGCGCCAGAAATCGGGGATGTCGGACAATGGCAGGGCGATGGCGGTGGTTGAAACGGCCTTCTTGCGCTGATCGCCGCGCGCGATCAGCGCCCTGACCTCGTCGCCCTCCCGGCCGATCAGCAGAAATTCCGCCGACGCGTCGTCGATCTGCCAGCCAAACGGATGCAGGATCGCGTCCCGAAGCGCCAGCGGGGTTTCCAGGACGACGCCCGAAACATCGGCGCCGATTCGCAGCGAGCCGTCCGACAGCACCGCCGCGTAGGCGTAGTTCTGCAGCGCCCGCGTCGGCGCCGCCAGGGCGATGCCGGCGTCTTTCGACAGGCCTTCGGCCACCCGCTGAAAGCCGCCCTCCGCGGGAAATCGCACGGCGGAGCGGCGCAGCAGCAGAACCGCGCCGTCGGGACCGTCATGCAGGCGGATCTGGCGCAGGCGGCGTTGCGCCGCATCGGCGAGCGAATGCGCCGCGAGCGGGCGCATCGGCGCGACCTCGAACCCCAGCGGCGGGCTGTCGAGAGCCAGCGCGTCGGTCAGGATGCCGACGACCGCGTCATGCCCCCCGGCGCGGGGCAGCCGGCGCTGAAAATCGTCAAAGTCGATGCGATAGCGCAGCGAGGCGCCGGGGGCGAGGCGGTCCTCCTCGATCGGCGCGGCGGCGCGGCGCGGCTTGTCCGGGCGGCGGGTGCGGCGCGGATCGCCGCTGCGATGCACGGATTTCGCCCCGGTGGCGCGATCTGTGACCGTCAGGGTCAGGAACCCGCGCGCGTCCGGCGAGGGGACTTGCGCCGGCGCCGCGCCGATGTTTTCCAGCACCGCCTCGAATACCGGCGTCTCGCCGGATATCCAGGCGCCGCGGACCGCTTCGAGCGTCAATTTCAGGTCAGCCATGGTCGGTTTCTCCGCTTCGCCGGCCCCTGCCCGGGTGATCAGCGCCAGGGCCAGCAGCAGCGCGGCCCCGGCGCGGGCGAAGCCCCGGACGCCGGAGGTCGCGCCGGGGCCGCGCATGGTCAGACGGGCTCCCTGACCGCATCGGTCGGGCTTGCCACATGCGCGAATTTCCAGCCCCGGATCCGCATCGCGCATTTGCCGCAGAACAGCAGCGTCGGGCGGTCGGGATTGCCGGGGAACAGCGCCTGAGCGTCGCGGTCATTATAGGACATGACGCAGCGCCGATCCCATTGCAGCTCCAGCAGGTTGTCGTTGCCGTCGATCTCCGTCGCCACCGCCGGAACGCCTGGATTGGCGCCCGAATCGTGCTGATCGACCTTCGGCCCGGGCGCCGAGGACGCGTGCTCCATATGGCGGTGATGCCCCATCTCATGCACGAAATCGTCGATATTGCCCCGGAACATCCATGCGGAGCCCACGGCGAGGCCGATCGCCGCCAGATTGATGCTGTCGACATCGCCGCCAAACGCAGTGACGGTCATGGTCGCCGCACAGGCGGGACAGGCGGCCGCCGGGGGCGCGCCCGCGGATTTCAGCCGCAGGGATATGAACTTGTGCGCGGCGACCGCATCGCATCGGTGCTTGTAGAACTGCGCGGTCGGGCTGGCCTTGAAATCCACGATCATGTGACCGCGCATCATGCCATGGGCTTCGAAGCGCGACTGGATCCAGTAGAGCACCGCCCCGGTCAGCCTGTCCCACTGGTCGTCGAACTCGCTCAGGAAATCATCCGCCGCATCGCCGGCGCCGCCGACATAGGCGGTCAGACCGGGCCGGCCGAGATCGTCGCGCAGGGACCAGGGCCACAGATGATCGGGATCCATGTCGGCGTGGTCAAGATTGGGGTCCCAGTTGTCGGCGTCATGCCATTTCACGAATTTGCGCAGGGTGCGCTTCACATCGGCATCGGCGAAATCGCCCAGCAACGCCGGCAGGGTCTTTTCGACATCCGCGAGGCTGTCGGAGGTGTCCACGACGTAATAGGTGTGCCCGACATTGTACTGGGCGCGCACGCGGCTCATCGTGGCGGCGGTCCAGCGCGAGGCGTTCGCCGCGCCGGCCGGCGCCCAGTTCGCGTAGCCGCGCATGACGCTGCGCCGCCACAGCCTGATTTCCCCGGTCTGCGCCTGCGGGGCCACCGGATAGCGGGCCTTCAGCACCTTGAGATTGGGGAACTTGTAGTCGCCGACCTCCTCGAACCTGACCTCGGCGCGCAGCCGGTAGCCGTCGCCCGCGGCGATCGACGGATTGAACCACAGCCCGGCGGCGCCGATTTCCGGCTCGAACAGGTTCTCGTCCTCCTTCTGGGGAAACGGCGCGGCGTCGGGGATGGCGTCCTTCAGTTCGGCGATGTGATCATGGATGAAGGTCGCGGTCGCCTCCTTCGAATCGTCATGCACCGCCAGCCAGGGCATCAGCGCGTTGTCGTCGCCCTCGGGGAACACCTCGCGATGGTATTTCGACAGATCGGCCGGCACCTTTCCGATCATGTGATTGGTCTTGGGGCAGTTCCAGAAACGCGACGGCAACGCCTCGTCGGCCCGGGTGTGCGCGCCGAGCGCGTTGCTGGAGGCGAGCAGCGCGCCGGCCACGTAGCGGCGGGTGCGGATCTCGGCGACGATGGCGTCGTCGGGCGGCGGCGCCGGCGCAATGCCGGCGGGATACTGGGCCGGGTTGATGGTGGTCACGTCGTAAAGCGCGTCATGCACCGACCAGTCGACGCGCAGCGGGCCGATGGCCCGGCGCATCGCCGCGCGGCGATCGTCGTCATCGACCTTGACCTTGGCCGCGTCCGCATCCGGGTTGAGCTCGTCGCCCTTGCCGAGCAGCCGCAATTCGGCCTTCAGCGGCGCCCAGGGCTGGGACACGAAATTCGCGTCGTGATCGACGGCGCCATCGCCGATATCCATGCCGTTGCGATAATTGCGAAGTCCGCGATCCTGTTCGGCCTCGCCGTCCGCGGCGGATGGATCCGGGTCGTTGACGGCCAGCTTCTTGCCCACCGGGCGCATATTGCCTTTCATGTCGACGCCCTTCGGGCCGTAGGCATGGAAGAATTCGCCCGGCGCGCCGGTGTCCGTATAATACTGCCGGTTGTCGACCCAGAGCACGATATTCTTCTTGGGGTCGGCCAGCGCCGCGTCGATGTCTTCTTCGGAATCCGGGTAGGGCGCGTCGCTGCTGGCGTCGATCTTGTCGCGGTCGCCCCAGATCTTGCGAGTCCATTTCGGGCCGAGCGCCGCGGAGCCGAGGCAATCCTTCATCTCGGCGCTGAGCGTGTCGAGGTCGGGCCCCGCCAGCGAATGCCGGGTGTAGGCGCCGGGGCCGGCGGACAGGTCCCTGGGCACCGAGCGCTTGAATTCCCGCACCGCGCGCTTGAAGTGATCGTTGTCGACGCCGTTGACCGGGCCGGGATGGAACCCGGCGCGGGTGAGTTCGTGCTGGAAATACAGCCGCGATTCCTTGCTGTCGCCGCTGCTCACCGGCGGATTGTTCTTCCTGGGCCAGTGCTTGGCGCGGCTGATCATCATGGCGGGCGGGGTTTCGATCAGGTCGCGCCGCGGATCTTTCGGCGCGTATTGCCCCTTGGGGACATAGAGGCGCACCTCGGAATGCATGGCCGCCAGCGCCAGGCCGTTGGCCTGGTTTTCAGCCGTGTGCGCCTGGATCTGGACGCGATACGGCATGTCCGCCTCGATCGCCTTCTTGCCATCCTTGCTGTTCTTGACCCCGGAGGCGTATTTTCCGCTCCACATGATCTTGTGCTCGGCGCCCTTGGTCAGTTTCGATTTCGGGATCCCCTTCACCCACACGACCTTGCCGTCCTTGTCGAAGATCATGATCAGCCCGCGGGTCAGCTTGTCGGCGTCGTGGATCTTCCACTTGATCAGCGACGGGTCGTCGGCCGCCGGCCCGCCGGTCTTGTAGACCCGCCTGCAGGTCCTGAGTTCGAACGTGTAGGGCCAGGAGCGGAACAGATACCCCTCTTCCTCGATCTCGGCGTTGGTCTTGGCCGAATCGTTGAGCATTTCGGGTTTCATCAGCCCGTTCAGCGCCATCTTGTCATAGACGCCGTCCCAGATGATCTTCTTGCCGGCGCCCTTGTTCAGTTCGTCACCCTTCAGCGCCCGGCGCCAGACCACCTGATCCTGCGCGTCCTTGACGATCAGCCAGCCGCTGTCCACGTCCTTGGCGTTCTCATATTCGAATTCGATCGAGGTCGCGTTGGGCTGATCGGGCTTGTAGGCGGGCGTGAGGGTGACGTTGGTTCCGTCATCCGGGTCGTTCTTGAACTGCGGCCAGAACGGCAGCAGCTGCAGCTGCGCCTTGTCGCTGCCGGCGGATTTCCAGTAGCGCAGATGCGCGGTGTAGGGCGAGAACGCGACGTTCACATGGCGCTTGTCCTGCCCGTCGCGCTTGAATTTCAGCATGCCCTCCCTGACATTCACCTCGCCCTTCCACTTGAAGGCGCCGGCGCCGCGCTCCACCGGCGCGATCTTGTCATCCTCGGTGAACAGCGGGATCTTGTCGAACGGCGTGGTGTCCGCGGTGTATTTGCCCAATCCCTTGGCGTAATCCGAGCAATGGGTGTAGTTCGACCCGTAGATGTCGAGCTGGGCTTTCGTCGCGTTCTCCGCCAGGCCCTCGAAGCGGTATTTGACGTCGCATTCCTCGATTTCCGGAATGAACCACTTGTCGAGCCCGGTGAACGCCACCGCCACGGCCGGCTTGCCGCGCTTCACGCGGACCTCGTGACGCTTGGCCAGATCCAGCTTCGCGGTCTCGATCTGCTGGGGCAGGCGAATTTCCCTGGGCAGATCCCCGTCCGGGTCGAATTTGACGTCCTCGGGCTTGGCCTTCAGCTTTCCGTAGGCGTCATAGACGTCCTTGATCTGGATTCCGATCGTCTCGGCCAGCACGCGCACCACTTCCTCTGGCTTGTCGGTGCCCCAGTTGAACCGCGCGATGACATCCCACGTGACCCAGTTTTCGCAGAATTCCGAGGCGATTCTCGCAAGCGTTTCGCCGACCAACGGCGCATGCTTCGGCGAATCGGACAGTTTCTTGACGATGCGCGCCATGATGACTCAATCACCCGTGTTCTCTCGAATTGGGCGATCCTACATGTGGGCGGACCGATTGTCGCGGCGAAATTCCGATTTGCGACGCGCCCGCGCTCGACGCCGCCGGCGCGCGGAACGCCCGGTCCCGGGGTTGCATGATTAACCGATCGGTCCATATATTGGGCAGACCTCACCCGCCCCGAAAGGATCAGCCATGCCGCGCGCCTTCGCCGAAATCGCCTTCACGCCGGAGGTGCTCGCCTTTCAGGACCGTCTGGGTTCGGCCAGGGCCTATGCCGGGCTGCTCGCCCCCGAGGCCGACAGCGCCGACCGCATCGGCCCGCGCGAGGCGGCCTTCATCGCCGCGCGCGACAGTTTCTATCAGGCCAGCGTGTCCCAGACCGGCTGGCCCTATGTGCAGCATCGCGGCGGCCCGGCGGGGTTCCTGAAGATCCTCGACGACAAGACGATCGCCTATGCGGATTTTCGCGGCAACCGCCAGTATCTGAGCGCGGGAAACATCAGCGTCGATCCCCGCATCTCGCTGATCCTGATGGATTACCCCAACCGCAGGCGGCTCAAGATCTGGGGGCGGGCCTCGCTGTCGGAGGACCCCGAAACGCTTCGCCGCCTGCATGAGGGGGACGGTCGCGCCAGCGCCGAGCGCGCGGTGCTGATCGCCGTGGAGGCGCTGGACTGGAACTGCCCCCAGCATATCGCCCGGCGCCTGAGCGAGGCCGAGATGGTTCCCGTGATGCGCCGCGTGATGGCGCCGCTGGAGGCGGAAATCGCCCGCCTCACCGCCGAGAACGAAAATTTGCGCGCGCAGGCGGGCGCTGGCGACATGGCGGACTGACCACGAAAAAACGGGGCGCGTCGCGATGCGCCCCGCTGCGTCGGCGGCCCGGATCAGGCGGCGGCCTCATCGTCGAGCGCCGGATAGTCCACGTAGCCCCTGGCGTCGCCGCCATAAAGCGTCGCGGGATCCAGCGCCGCCAGCGGCGCGTCGCGCTTCAGGCGCTCCACCAGATCGGGATTGGCGATGAAGGGCCGCCCGAAGGCCACCAGATCCGCGTCGCCGCGGGCAATCGCCGCCAGCGCCATGTCGCGGTCATAGCCGTTGTTGGCCATGTAGACGCCGCCGAAGATCTTGCGCAATTCGCCGAGATCGGCGCCCTCGGGCAGGTCGCGCGGCCCGCCGGTCTGGCCCTCGATCATGTGCAGATAGGCCAGCCCGAACGGCGCCAGCACCCGCGCCTGATGCCGCGCCAACGCCGCCGGGTCGCTGTCGGCGGCGTCGTTGGCGCCCGAGAACGGGCTGATGCGCACCCCCACCCGCCCGGCGGGGATTTCCTCGGTGATCGCGGTCAGGACCTCGACCAGCAGCCGCGAACGGTTTTCCAGCGAGCCGCCATATGCGTCGCTGCGGTCATTGACCCCGTCCTTGCTGAACTGGTCGATCAGGTAGCCGTTGGCGGCGTGCAGCTCGACCCCGTCGAACCCGGCGGCCAGGGCGTTCTTCGCCGCCTGTCGGTAGTCGGCGACGAGGCGCGGGATCTCGGCGGTTTCCAGGCGCCGCGGCGTCGAGGCGTCGACGAAGCCCTCGGCGTTGTAGGTCTTGGTCGCCGCGGGCCGGTCGGTGGAACTCACCGGCGCCCGCCCCCCCGGCTGCAACGTCACATGCGACACCCGCCCCACATGCCACAGCTGCACCACGATCTTGCCGCCCCTTGCGTGAACCGCGTCGCACACCCGGCGCCAGCCGGCGATCTGGGCGTCGGAATAAATGCCGGGCGTGAAGGCGTAGCCCTGGCCCTCGGGGGTGATCTGGGTGGCCTCGGTGACGATCAGCCCGGCCGAGGCGCGCTGCGCGTAATGCGCCGCCGCCAGATCCGTCGGCGCCAGGGTCTGATGGTCGGCGCGGCTGCGGGTCAGCGGCGCCATGACCACCCGGTTGGCGAGGTCGATGTCGCCGACGCGGATCGGGTCGAACAGAGAGGTGTCGGTCATGGGATTTCCTTTTGTCGGGATCGGTCGGTGATGGGCGGTCGTGGGGTTTGCGGGCCGCGCTTTCTGGACTGCCCAGTCCATAATCAGGCGCGCGATCGGGGTCCGAGCCGGCGCGGCTAGGGGGCGAGCAGCCTCCGGGCTTCGGCGCCGATGGCCTTCAGCGCCGCAGGGGCGATGCCGGCCTTGGCAAGCGTCGCGGCGCCGATGGACAGGGCGACCAGCGTGCGGGCGCGCGCGGCGGCGCGGGTGGGATCGGCGGCGGCGAGGGTCTCGGCGGCCAGCGCCTCCAGCCGTTCCAGGTGATCCTTGGCGATGCGGGCCATTTCCGGGTCGTGGGGCGACAATTCGGCGACGCAGTTGACCAGAAAGCAGCCATGCCGGCCGCCTCCTGCGCTCACCAGCGCGTCCACCGCCGCCGCCGCCGCCGCTTGCGGATCGGGCTGCGCCGCGGTGAGCGCCGCGAAAGCCGCGCGCCGGTCGCGCGCATAGGCGCGGATGGCGGCCACCAGCGCGCCATGCTTGGACCCGAAGCAGCCGTAGAAGCTTGATCGGCTGATGCCCATGGCGGCGGTCAGATCATCCAGCGACGAGGCCTCGAACCCCTTGCGCCAGAACACCTGCATCGCCGCGTTCAGCGCCGCGTCCTCGCTGAATTCGCGCGGGCGGCCCGGGCGCGGCGGCGCGTCCTGAGCTTGGGGCGTGGTCGGGGCGGTCATGGATCATATCTGGAACGCCCAGTCCGAAATGCAAGCCCAAAATCGCGATCGCCCGGAAAACCCAGGACAATCAGATCGGCAGGGCGAGGGTGTTCTTGACTTCGCGCAGGGCGAAATTCGACTGCACCAGCGACACGCCGGGCAGGTGCAGCAGGCCGATCTTCACCACCTGTTCGTATTCGCGCACCGAGCGCACCAGCACCCGCAGCAGGTAATCCTGCTCGCCGGCCAGCGAATAGCATTGCAGGATCTCGGGCAGGCGCCTGGCGGCGCGCTCGAACCCGTTCAGCGTGTCCTCGTCATGCTGCTTGAGGCGCACGAAGCAGAACACCGAGGCCTCGAAACCCAGCGATTCCGGGTCCAGCACCACGACGCGGCCGCGAATGATCCCGGACTCCTCCATCTGCTTGACGCGCCGCCAGCAGGGCGTGTGGCTGAGGCCGACGCGCGCGCCCAGTTCGGCGACGGTCAGCGTCGGTTCCTCCTGCAGCACGCGCAGGATCTTCAGGTCGGCCTCGTCGATCACCCGATCGCCTTGCGCGCGGCTCATGCCCGCTCCGACGCGGCGATGACGTTTCGCATATGCCCGCCTTTCATTGGGCCCCCGGTCCCTGCCCATGGTGCATGGCGCCGGGGCGGGCTGGCAAGCGCCTATTCCGCCGCCAGCCGATGCGCGCGCGGGTCGTCGCGCGTCGGCGCCGCATCCCGCGCGAAGGCGGCAAGCAGCGCCGCGCGGCGCTGATCGGCCTTTTTCACCGCCGCCGCCTTCACCGGGCCGTAGCCGCGAATGTCCTGAGGCAGCGCGCAAAGCGCCAGCGCCGTCGCGGCGTTGTCGGCGCTCAGGCGCGGCGCGATCTCGGCGATCATGGCTTCGAAATCGGCGATCAGACGGCGCTCCGTCCGGCGTTCCTCCAGCCGCCCGAAAGGATCGAACGCCGTGCCGCGCAGGACCTTGAAATGCTTCAGCGCCGACATGGCCGGGCGCATCCAGGCCCCGAAAACGCGCTTCTTCGGGCGCCCGTCCGGAGCCTTGCCGCCAAGCATCGGCGGCGCGAGGTTGAAATGGATCGCGGTCTCGCCATCGAAGCGCGCCTTCAGACCGGCGAGCCAGTCCCGGTCCGAGAGCAGCCGCGCCACCTCGTATTCATCCTTGTAGGCGAGCAGCCCCGCATAGGAAATCGCCGCCGCGCGCAGCAGCGCGCGCGCATCGCTTTCGGCCAGCCCGGCGGCCTGCGCCGCATCGCGCAGGCGGGCCAGCAGCGCCGCGTAGCGCCGGGCCAGGCCCGCATCCTGATAGGCGGTCAGATGCGCCTTGCGATGGGCGATGATGTCCTCGACGGACATTTCGGCCAGCGGCGTGGGCGCGTCGCTGTCCTGCAGCAGCGCCCCCAGCGTTTCGGGTCGCGCGGCCAGCAGCCGGCCCCAGTCGAAGGCGGCCAGATTGGCCTTGACCGCGACGCCGTTCAGGTCGATGGCCGCGCGGATCGAATCCAGCGCCAGCGGCACATGGCCCGACTGCCAGGCATGGCCGAGCATCATGATGTTGGCGGCGATCGCCTCGCCCGTCGCGGCCTCGGCGGCGGCGCGGAAATCGAGAAAAGCCGCGTCCGCGCGCATGGCCTTGCGCAGGACCCCCAGCACCGCCTGCGCCTTGAAATCGAAATCCCTGTCGCGCACGAAATCCGCCACCGGGATCAGCGCCGTGTTCACCACCCCGTGGGTGCGCGCCGGGTCATACAGCGCCCGGGCCTCGGGCGCGGCGGCGACCACGTCATCGGCGGCGATCACAAGATCGGCGGCGCCCGCGACAATGCGCGGCGCGGCCACGTCGGCGGCGTTCAGCCCCAGCCGCACATGGCTGAGCACCGCGCCGCCCTTCTGCGCCAGCCCGGCCATGTCGAGCAGCATCGAGGCCTTGCCGTCCATATGCGCCGCCATGCCGATGATGGCCCCGATGGTCAGCACCCCGGCGCCCCCGACCCCGGCCACGGCGATGTTCCACGGGGTCTTCAGGTCCGGCAGGACCGGCATGGGCAGATCCGCGACACCCGCCGCCCCCGCCCCGCCGGTCCGCTTCTTCAGTTCGGCGCCGGTCACGGTGATGAATGACGGGCAGAACCCCTTCACGCAGGAAAAATCCTTGTTGCAGGTCGATTGGTTGATCTGGCGCTTGCGGCCCATCTCGGTTTCCAGCGGCTCGATGGACACGCAGTTGGATTGCGCCGAGCAATCGCCGCAGCCCTCGCAGATCGCCGGATGGATGAACACCCGCTTCCTGGGATCCTCCAGCAGCCCGCGCTTGCGCCGGCGGCGCTTTTCGGCGGCGCAGGTCTGCACGTAGAGGATCGCGGACACGCCCTTTTCGTCGCGGATCGTCTCCATCAGCGGGTCCAGCGTGTCGCGATGCTGCACGATCACGCTGTCGGGCAGCCCCTCGCGCCAGGCCTCGGGCGCGTCGGACAGCAGATAGATCGGCGAGACGCCCTCGCGATGCAGCAGATGCGCGACCTTCTGGGGCGACAGTTCGCCATCCACCATCTGCCCGCCGGTCATCGCCACCGCGTCGTTGTAGAGCAGCTTGTAGGTGATGTTGGCCCCGGCGGCCACCGACTGGCGCACCGCCAGATGCCCGGAATGAAAAAACGTGCCGTCGCCGAGATTGACGAAACGGTGCCTTTCGTCGGTGAAGGGCGCGGCGCCGGCCCAGGTGACGCCCTCGCCGCCCATATGGGTGATGGTGTCGGTGCGCCGGTCCATCCACTGCACCATGTAATGGCAGCCGATCCCGGCCATGGCCTTGGATCCCTCGGGCACCCGGGTCGAGGTGTTGTGCGGGCAGCCCGAACAGTAGAACGGCGTGCGCAGCACCGGCGGCGCGTATTTCTTCATGCGGGCGACCCGGGCGCTCAGCGCCGCCAGCCGTTCGGCGATCCGCGCCTTCAGGCTCTCGTCGATGTGATCGCGCCGCGCGATGCGGTCGGCGATCACCCGGGCCGCGTCCTCGACGGTGAGCGCGGCGGAATGGGACAGGATGGCGCGGTCGTGATGGTCGAACTTGCCGATGATCCTGGGGCGCACGTCGGCGCGCCAGTTGAACAGCTGCTGCTTGATCTGGTTTTCGATGATCTCGCGGCGTTCTTCCAGGATGATCACCTCGTCGAGCCCCCTGGCGAATTGCCGGACGCCCTCGGGTTCCAGCGGCCAGGGCATGCGCACCTTGTACAGCCTGAGCCCGATCGCCTCGGCCTCGGCCCGTCCGACGCCAAGCTCGCGCAGCGCCTGGCGGCAATCCTCGAACGCCTTGCCCGAGGCGATGATGCCGAGCCGCGCGCGAGGCGCGTCGACGATCACCTCGTCGAGCCGGTTGGCGCGCGCAAACGCCAGCGCCGCGTAGCCCTTGAATTCCTGCAGCCGCATGTCCTGTTCCAGCGGCGGATCGGGCCAGCGCAGGTTCAGCCCGCCCTCGGGGATCGCGAAATCCTCCGGGATGACGAAGCGGCGGGATTCGCCCGACAGATCCACGGCCGAGGTGGTCTCCACCGTGTCGGCGATCACCTTGAACCCGACCCAGCAGCCCGAATAGCGCGACATGGCGATGCCGAGCAGGCCGATTTCCAGAAATTCATGGATCGAGGACGGATACAGCACCGGCATCAGCGCCGACATGAAGGCGTGATCGGATTGATGCGGAATCGACGACGATTTGGCGGTGTGATCATCCCCGGCGATGCACAGCACCCCGCCATGGCGCGACGTGCCGGCCGCGTTGGCGTGCTTGAACACGTCGCCGCAGCGATCGACCCCCGGCCCCTTGCCGTACCACATGCCCAGCACCCCGTCCTTGCGCGCGCCGGGCGACAGGTGCAGCTGCTGCGAGCCCCAGACCGCGGTCGCCGCCAGATCCTCGTTGACGCCGGGCTGAAAATGGATGTCGAGCGGCGCGAGGTGCTTTTGCGCCTTCTGCAACTGCTGGTCGTAGCCGCCCAGCGGCGATCCGCGATAGCCGGAAATGAAAGCCCCGGTGTTCAGCCCCGCCGCCCGGTCGCGGCGCATCTGCGTCATCGGCAGGCGCACCAGCGCCTGCGTGCCGCTCAGATAGACCGCGCCGGTCTCGGCGGCGTATTTGTCGTCAAGCGACAGCGGTGCGTTCATGGCGGATCCTCCCGACTGACATGGCGTCGGATCGAGGCGCGGCGACGGGTCGCCCCCGGCGCGCCCGCGATCCGGCTGACCCCAAGTCTAGCGTCGGGCGGCGAGGCTGATTTTGCCATGATAGGACAGCGATTCAGTCCTATCGGGATGATTTTTCAATATTTGCCGCCAAAACAGGATGCAGATCCCGCCACCGCCTATGCTGCAGTGCAAAAATCCTAAAAAATCCGAATCGCGGCGCGGGCCACCCGGCCCGCGCCGCGCCGTCAATCATCGGCGCGCAGGGTCACGGATCGATCTTGGTGTATTTGGAGCCCTCCACATTGGCGCTGGCCATCAGCCCCTTCTCGCCAAACACGAAGGCCACGATCGGATCCTTGATCGAGGCGGTGTCCACCCCGCCGCTGACCCCGGAATCCAGCACCGCCACCGATCCGTCGACCCCGGCCTCCCAGCCATTGCCGGCCAAGAACTTGTCGAGCTCCTTCTTCTTCAGGAACATCAGCACCTGCGAATAGGATTGCGCCCCGGCCTGAAACCCGAGGGTGACGCTGGACATGTTGTAATAGGCGACGTTGGCGCCGCCCACGCGCATCACCCCGTCGCCGGTCTCGCCGCCGATCACCAGCCCGGCCTTGACGATCCTGGGCAGGATCAGGATGCCGACGGCCTTCTTGGACAATTCCACCGCCGCGCCGCTTTCGGCGTAGAGCTGCGTCAGCGCCGCGTCGGCGCGGGCGTTGATCTCGATCGCCTTGGCCGAGTCGCCGGCGGCGAATGCCGGTCCGGCCAGCAGGGCGACCGCCGCGGCGGCCAGCAGGTTTCTGCGGTTCATCATTTCGGAATTCCTTTCCATGAGGCGGGCGCCGCGAAATCCGTGCGGGCGCGCCGCGCTATCCTGACATGCCTGCATGTGGGCGTCACCCGCCCGGCGCGCAATCGCGCGGCGCCGCAACGGGGGGGGCTGCGCGCCCATGTCGCGCGGCGATCCCGCCGCCGCGGCGCGCGCCGGTCGACAACAGGCGCATTCGCGTCATAGTAATGGCGCATTGACGATACGAAATGCCTCTCGGGCGCTGGATGCCCGGCCTCTGTCCAGAGAATGAAAAAGGGAAAAGGGAATTCTCCATGGCGTCTGACGCAATCACCATCACTCTGCCCACGGACCTGCCGCCGGATTCGCTCGAAACCATCCTCGACGCCCTGCCCAACGCCGCTGGCGTGGCGGTGGTGGGCGCCGGTGCGCAACCGGTCAACAGCGACGCGGCCGCCATCGACGCCGCCATCGACGCCGCCGTCTCGGAACTGCCGAATTTCGGTCAGGCGCTCAGCGATTGGTCGGCGCGAGTGATCGAGGCCACCGGCGGCGTCACGCCGTTGACCGTGCTGGCGATCACGCTGGCGATCTTCGCTGCGGTCTACGCCGTGGAATGGAGCATCATCCGCTGGATGTCGGCGCGGCGCGAAGCGCCGCCGCCGCCTGACAGCTATTTCGGCCTGCTGTCAAACACCCTGATGCAGGCGATCTTCTACGCCCTGCGGCTGGTGTTCTTCGCGGTGCTGTCGATGGTGCTGGTGCGCCTGCTGTTCAGCAACGCCGTCGAAGAAGCCCGCGAGATCTTCAATCTGGCGCTGGCCGGGACGCTGAAGGCGCGGCTGATCTACATGATCGCCCTGCTGATCGCGCGCCCGGAAGGGCCGGCCTATCGCCCGTCGGGCTTCTCCAACAAGGCGGCGCGCCGGTTCATCAAGGCGGTGTTCGTGCTCATCATCGCCACCGCCCCGGTGCCGTTCATCGGCGACACCATCATGGTGCTGGCCGACGCCGGGGTGTCGGGCATCATCCCGGCGACGGCGATCAAGCTGCTGGTCGCGGTCATGCTGGTCTGGTTCTTCTTCTACATCCGCAAGGACATCGGCGACCTGATCCTGCGCGCCATGACCCCCAACGGGCGCGAACCCAGCGGCATCGCCCGGTTCACGGCCAGGTTCTGGCATTGGATCTACGTCGTTTTCGTGATCGTGAACACGGTCATGAACCTGCGCAGCCAACTGATCACCGGCGGCGAAAGCGCCAAAACCAACGCCATGCTGATCCTGACGATCACCCCGTTCCTGCTGTCCGCGGTGGTCGAATGGCGGCGCGAGGCGGAGTCCAGGCATTCCTCGGCCTACGTGATCGCCGCGCTGGCATTGGCGCAAGGCGGGCTGGTGGTCGGCGCCGCCGTCATGCTGCTGCGCGATTGGGGCCTGCCCGCGATCGTTGAGCCCGGGGCCACCGGGCTGGCGCTGATCGTGCCCGGGCTGGTGCGCGCCGGCGCCATCCTCGCCGTGGGCTACGCGATCTGGATCGCCGTATCCTCGGTGATCGGGCTGAAGCTGGGCGGCGGCGGAACCAAGGGCGACGACGGCGACATCCCCGACGAAGGCGGCGCCGGCGGCGGCCGCATGGAGACCATCGCCCCGATCCTGCGCGGCTTCGCGCTGGTGCTTGTCGGCGTGGTGACGCTGATGATGGCGCTGTCCTCGCTCGGGATCGACACCGCGCCGCTGCTGGCCGGCGCCGGGGTGCTCGGGCTCGCCATCGGCTTTGGCGCGCAGAAGCTGGTTTCGGACATCATCTCAGGCGTGTTCTACATGTATGAAGACAGTTTCCGCATCGGCGAATACATCGTCACCGACGAAGGCAAGGGGCGGGTGGAAAAGATCTCCCTGCGCTCGGTGCGGCTGCGCCACCATCGCGGGCCGGTCTACACCATCGCGTATTCCTCCATGGGCACCATCCAGAACCACAGCCGCGACTGGGTGAAGATCAAGTTCACCTTCGAGGTCTCCTCGGACACCGATCTGGAGATGGTGCGCAAGCTGGTGAAGAAGGTCGGCGTGCAGCTGCTGGCCGACCCGGAATTCGAGGGCATGTTCCTCGAGCCGCTGAAAAGCCAGGGCGCCATCGGCATCCAGGGGCGCTCCTACATCATCGGCTGCAAATACACCACCAAACCGGGGATGCAGTTCACCATCCGCCGCAAGGTGTTCAGCGAGATGCAGAAGGCGCTGGCCGAGAAGGGCATCGAGCTGGCCGCGCCGCGCATCGCCTTTGACACCGGCGCCGGGGGCAATCCGGCGCAGGCGATGATGCAGGCCGCGAGCGGCGGCGCCGCCCCCGCCTGAGCGGCGATCGGGCGCCCGGCTGACCCGCCCGGTCAGCCGGGCGCCGGCGCCGGGTCTTCAGGGGCCTTGCGCGGCGCCCGGCTCAGCGCCTCGAATCCGGCGATCACGTCGAGCAGCTCGCTGGTGATCTCCGACTGACGCTCGGCGCGGGTGGCGGCGGTCAGTTCGGCGATGCGCTCGTCGATCGAACGTTCCGCCTGCTGCATCAGCGCCAGGCGCGCCGCGTTTTCCGCGGCCATGGCCTCCGCCGCGGCGCGAAACACGCTGGCGAACAGGTGGTTGCGGATCAGCGCCGCGAACAGCGCCTCGGGCGCCATGGTGAACTGGGGCAGCGCGCGCGATCGCCATGGACGCTGGCGCAGATCCGCAAAAAACGCCGGCGGGGCCGGCAGCAGCTGGTGCACATGCGGCGCCTGTCCGCGCCCGGCGGCGCGGCGCATATGCACGGTGACCACCGCGATGTCCCCGCCGGGGCCACGCAGCGCATCGAGTGCGATCAGCAATTCCCCCGCCAGCCGCCCCACGCCCGAGGTCGAGGCCGGCGGCATGAACGCCCGCGCCGGTCGCGCCCCGAGCCCGGAGAGCGCGTCCTCCATGCGCGCGCCCACAGCCAGCACCCGACAATCGCCCCGGGCGATTTCCGCCTGCGCGACCGCGGCGACGGTCTCGTTGTAGCCGCCGCACAGCCCGTGATCCGACCCGAAGACCAGCACCGCGCGCGGCATCCCGTCCCGCGCCGCCGCCGGGCGCGGCGGTTCGATGCGATGCAGCGCCGCCTGCAGCCCGCGCAGCACCGTCGCGTGGTAGCGGTCGATCGCCGTGGCGGCGCGTTCATAGGGCGCCGCGTTCACCGCCGACATGGTTTTCATGGTGCGCACCACGTTGCGGATGCTCCGCAGGGTCTCCATGCGGCGGGACAGGCGTTCAAGCGTCGCCATCGCGGGCCTCCCCCCGCGCCGGGGCGGGCAGATCGGCGAGCGCCTCGGCCGCCAGCGCCCGGATCAGGGCGCGGTCCCCGTCGCCGAGCCGCTCGCCCCTGGCCAGCCGCGCGGCGACGGCGGCGGCCGCGTCGGGGGCGTCG
>NZ_JBWOMN010000130.1:0-8999 GCF_056449545.1 Oceanicella sp.
CGTAAGGGCCGGATCCGGCGCCGGGCGGGCGCGCGGCGCCGGCGCCGCGCGCATCCAGCGCCGCCAGCGCGGTCAGCATCAGGCCTTCGAGCGCCAGCCCCTCGCTGTCCTCGATCACCTCGGCGTCAAGCTCGCCGGACAGCGCCGGCACCAGCGCCTCGCGCAGGCCGGCGCGGATGTCGGCCTGCATCAGGTCGAAGGCGGTGGCGCCGCGCCCCACGAACACCACCCGCATGGCCCCGATCAGCGCGAACACCCGCCCCAGCCCGAAGCCCAGCGCCCGCCCGGCGCCCGCATAGGCGCCCCGCGCCAGCGGCTCGCCGGCGCGGGCCCGCGCCGCCAGCGCCGCCATGGCCTCGTCCGACACGGGACCGGTGTCTTGGAGGCCGGCGTCAGGGCCGGCGTCAAAGGCGGGGGCGCGCGGGCCGCGGGCCGCGCGCCAGATGGCGTAATCCGCGGCGTAGGCTTCGACGCAGCCAAGCCGCCCGCAGCGGCAGGGGGCGCCGCCGGGCAGGTGGTTCATGTGGCCGAATTCAACCGCCGAACTGGATTGCCCGCGAAACGGCCGCCCCTGCACGAACAGCCCCATGCCGACGCCATAGCCGATCAGCACCACGGCGAAATCCCGGGAATAGCGCCCCGGATCGCGCCAGTGCAGGGTCTGGGCCATGGCGGCGCAGTCGTTCATCACCTGCGCCGGCACGCCGAAACGCGATTCCAGCGCCCCGGCCAGATCGAAATCCGCGGTGGCCAGGATCGGCGACCAGTGGATCGCCCGCCCGGCGCCGTCGGTCACCCCCTGCACCGCCACCGGGATCGCCGCCAGCCGCGCCGCCTGCGGCCGCCCGGCCAGGAACCCCGCCGCCGCGTCGCAGATCGCCGCGGCCATGGCCGCGGCCCCCATGTCCGGGTCCAGCGGCGGCGCGTCGCGCCGCGCCGTCAGCCCGCCGCGATGGTCGTAGAGCGAAAGCGACATCTTGCCGACCCAGACCCCGATCGCCAGCACCGCCGCGTGATCCGCGGCCACCGCCAGCGGCATTTGCGGGCGGCCCCGGCCGCTGGTCCTGGTTCCCGCGGCGCGGCGCTCCAGCACGCCCTCGGCCAGCATCTCGGCGGTGATCGCGGACACCGTGGCCGAACTCAGCCCCGTGGCCTCGGCCAACCCGGTGCGCGCGGTCGCGCCGCGCCGGCGCAGCACCTGCAGGATCAGCGCCCGGTTCTGGCGGCGCACCAGGTCGATATCGGCCTTGGCGGTCATCTCGCGGTCGTCACGCTCCCGTTTTCCGACCCGGCGTCCTGCCGATCACGGCGCGCCATGGGCATGTTGCGTTGCAATATTTCGAAGCGGCGGCCTGAAATTGTCAAAACATGTTGACCGATCCCGGATTCCGAGTCACTTATTTTTTAGGGGTCCAAGAAAAATATCCGGCCCCAAGGCAGACTCCAGGCGGCCCGGGCGCGTTTCCGGTCCCCGCCCGGCACAGCGACGCGCCGACCGGGCGCGCGCCGGAATCGCCGTTCCGCCTGCGGAGCGGCGGGTGAAAGCGTCGCGCGGCGTTGCGCGGCCATCAGGGAGGATCAGATGAAATCAGTGTTCAGGAAGGCGGCCCCCGCCATGCTCGCCGGCGCGCTCGCCGCGACCGGGTTCCAGGCCGCCGCCGAGGTGGTCGTCGGCGTCAGCTGGTCGAATTTCCAGGAGGAGCGCTGGAAAACCGACGAGGCGGCGATCAAGGGCGCGCTGGAAAAGCTCGGCGCCAAATACATCTCGGCGGACGCCCAATCCTCCGCCGCCAAGCAGCTCACCGATGTCGAGAGCCTGATCGCCAACGGCGCCGACGCGCTGATCATTCTCGCCCAGGACAGCGGCGCCATCGGCCCGGCGGTGCAGAAGGCCGTGGACGAGGGCATCCCCGTGGTCGGCTATGACCGGCTGATCGAGAACCCCGCCGCTTTCTACCTGACCTTCGACAACAAGGAGGTCGGGCGCATGCAGGCCCGCGCGGTGTTCGCCGTGCAGCCGACCGGCAACTACGTGTTCATCAAGGGCTCGGCCGCCGATCCGAACGCCGACTTCCTGTTTTCGGGCCAGATGGAGGTGCTGAAGGGCGCCATCGACAGCGGCGCGATCAAGAATGCGGGCGAGGCCTACACCGACGGCTGGCTGCCCGCCAACGCCCAGAAGAACATGGAGCAGATCCTGACCGCCAACGACAACAACGTCGATGCGGTGGTGGCCTCCAACGACGGCACAGCCGGCGGCGTCGTCGCGGCGCTGAGCGCGCAGGGCATGGACGGCGAGGTGCCGGTGTCCGGCCAGGACGGCGACCACGCGGCGCTGAACCGGGTGGCGCTGGGCACGCAGACCGTGTCGGTCTGGAAGGACGCGCGCGAACTGGGCCGGGCGGCGGGCACCATCGCCTTCCTGCTGGCCTCGGGCGCCGATCTGGGCGACGTGCCGGGCGCCGGCGCGTGGTCCGGCGGGCCGGGCGGCGTGTCCATGACCGCGATGTTCCTGAAACCGGTGCCGATCACCCGCGACAACCTGTCGGTGGTGATCGACGCGGGCTGGGTCGAGAAGGCCGTGGTCTGCCAGGGCGTGCCCGCCGGCAGCGTCGCCGCCTGCAACTGATGTCCTGCGACTGGCGCCCCCGCCTGCATCGGGCGGGGGCGCTTTCAGACGGCGGCGGGTTTCAACGCCGCAAACCGGACATCATGGAAAAGCCAATCATTGCACGGAGGCGCGCCGATGGGCGAGAAATCCGCCAGCCCCCTGAAACGGTTTCTCGACGCCACCGAGATCGACACGCGGATGCTGGGGATGATCGGCGCGCTGGCGGTGATCTGGATCGGTTTCGACATCGTGTCGGGCGGCGTGTTCCTGACCCCGCGCAACCTGTGGAACCTGTCGGTTCAGACCTCCTCCATCGCGGTCATGTCGACGGGCATGGTGCTGGTCATCGTCACCCGCAACATCGATCTGTCCGCCGGATCGGTGCTGGGGGTGATCGCCATGATCGGCGGCGTCGCGCAGGCCGAGATCCTGCCCCAATGGCTGGGCTACGGCCACCCGGCGATCTGGGTCATGGCGCTGCTGGTGGGGCTGGCCTGCGGGCTGGCGATCGGCGCCTTCCAGGGCTGGATCATCGCCTATCTCGGGGTGCCCGCCTTCATCGTCACGCTGGGCGGGCTGCTGTCCTGGCGCGGCGCGGCGTGGTGGGTGACCTCGGGGCGCACCGTGGCGCCCATGGACGAGACCTTCAGACTGATCGGCGGCGGCACCGTCGGGTCGATCGGCGCGACGGCGAGCTGGGCGGTGGCGGGGCTCATCTGTCTCGGCGTCATCTACGTGGTCTGGAGCGGGCGCCGCCAGCGCCGCCGCTTCGGCTTTCCCCTGCGCCCGGTCTGGGCCGAATTCACCATGGGCGGCATCGGCTGCGCGCTGGCGCTGGGCGCGGCCGCGGTGGTCAACGCCTATCCCTGGCCCAAGCGGGTGGCGGCGCGCTACGCCAAGGCGCATGACCTGACGGTCCCCGAAGGCGGGCTGCAGATCGCCCACGGCTTCGCCATCCCGGTGCTGATCGCGCTGGCGGTGGGGGTGGCCATGACCCTGCTGGCCACGCGCACCCGCTTCGGGCGCTACGTGTTCTCGATCGGCGGCAACCCCGAGGCGGCGGAGCTGGCCGGCGTCAACACCAAGCGCGTCACCATGCTGGTGTTCATGCTCATGGGCGCGCTGGTCAGCGTCGGCGCCGCGATCTCCACTGCAAGGCTGAACGCAGCCACCAACGCGCAGGGCACGCTGGACGAATTGTATGTGATCGCCGCGGCGGTGATCGGGGGCACCTCGCTGACGGGCGGCGTCGGCACCATCGCCGGGGCCATGCTGGGCGCGGTGGTGATGCAGTCGCTGCAATCGGGCATGGTGCTGGTGGGGCTCGACACGCCCCTGCAGAACATCGTCGTGGGCGCGGTGCTGGTGATCGCGGTCTGGGTGGACATCGAATACCGCAAGAGGTCGTCATGACAGCGCAGGCCCGAACCGACCCCGCCGCGCCGCTGGTGGAAATGAAGGACATCTCCATCGCCTTCGGCGGCGTGCACGCGGTCGAGCGCGTGTCGGTCGACCTCAACCCCGGCGAGGTGGTGGCGGTGCTCGGCCATAACGGGGCCGGGAAATCGACGTTGATCAAGATCCTGTCGGGCGCCTATGCGCGCGACGCGGGGGACATCTATGTCGACGGGGCGCTGGCCCATATCGAAAACCCCCGCGACGCCAAGGGCTACGGCATCGAAACCATCTACCAGACCCTGGCGCTGGCCGACAATCTCGACGCCGCCGCCAACCTGTTCCTGGGGCGCGAGAAGCTCACCCGCTGGGGCACGCTCGACGATTCGGCGATGGAGGCGGCGGCGCGCGAGGTCATGGGCCGCCTCAACCCCAACTTCACCCGCTTCAAGGTGCCGGTGAAGGCGCTGTCGGGCGGCCAGCGCCAGTCGGTGGCGATCGCGCGCGCCATCCTGTTCGACGCCCGCATCCTGATCATGGACGAACCGACCGCGGCGCTCGGCCCGCAGGAAACCGCGCAGGTCGCCGAACTGATCCACGAATTGAAAAAGACCGGCATCGGCATCTTTCTGATCTCGCACGACATCCATGACGTGTTCGACCTCGCCGACCGGGTCGAGGTGATGAAGAACGGCAAGCTGGTGGGCTCGGCGCGCTGCGCCGACGTGACCAAGGACGAGGTGCTGGGCATGATCATCCTCGGCAAATGCCCCCCCGGCGCCACGCCCGGCCCCGGCGCCATGACCTGGAAGGACGGGCCGGGGCATGACGGGCGGGGGCATGACGGGCGGGGCGAAGATGCGCCCGAGGCAACCGGGCAGGGCGGCGAAAAGGGAGCGGCGCAATGATTTTCATCGGCATCGATCTGGGGACTTCGGGCGTCAAGGCGATGCTGATCGAGGCGGGCGGCTCGGCAGGCGGGGGCGAGCGCATGATCGGGGTGGCGGACGCGCCGCTCACCGCCTCGCGCCCGCATCCCGGCTGGTCCGAACAGAATCCCGACGACTGGATCGCCGCGGCGCTGGCCGCCATGGACGGGCTGGCCGCCGCGCATCCGGCGGAGGTCGCCGCCTGCGTCGGCATCGGCCTGTCGGGGCAGATGCACGGCGCCACGCTGCTCGACGCCGCCGACAAGCCCCTGCGCCCGGCGATCCTGTGGAATGACGGGCGCGCCGGGGCCGAAGGCGCGGCGCTGGAGGCGCGCGCCGATTTCCGCCGCGTCGCCGGCAACCAGGCGATGCCCGGCTTCACCGCGCCCAAGGTCGAATGGGTGCGCACCCACCAGCCCGACATCTACGCCAAGATCGCCAAGGTGCTGCTGCCAAAGGATTACCTGCGCCTGCATCTCACCGGCGGCCATGTGTCCGACATGTCCGATTCTTCGGGCACGCTGTGGCTCGACGTGGCGGCGCGCGACTGGTCCGACGACCTGCTGACGGCCAGCGGGCTCAGCCGCGACCACATGCCGGCGCTGGTCGAGGGCTCGGACCCTTCGGGCGACCTGCGCGCCGATCTCTGCGCCCGCTGGGGCATGACCCGGCCGCCGGTGGTGGCGGGGGGCGGCGGCGACAACGCCGCCTCGGCCTGCGGCGTCGGGGCGCTGGCGCCGGGCGGGGCTTTCGTGTCGCTGGGCACCTCGGGGGTGCTGTTCGTGGCCAACGCCCGCTTCTCGCCCAACACCGCGGGCGCGGTGCACGCCATGTGTCACGCGGCGCCCGGGCTGTGGCACCAGATGGGGGTGATCCTCAGCGCCGCCGACGGGCTGGAATGGCTGTCGGGCATCACCGGCGCCTCGGCCGCCGAAATGGTCGGCGAACTGGAATCCGACCCCGACGCGCTGTCAGAGCCGTCCGAAATCGCCTTCCTGCCCTACCTGTCGGGCGAGCGCACGCCCCACAGCGACCCGGGCGCGCGCGGCGCCTTCATCGGCCTGGCCCGCGCCAGCGAACGCCGCCACCTCACCCGCGCGGTGCTCGAAGGCGTGGCCTTCGCCTTTCGCGACTGCCGCGACGCGCTGGGCGCGGCGGGCACGGATTTCGACGTGGCGACGGCGGTGGGCGGGGGGGCGCGCTCGCGGCTTTGGCTGCGCATCATCGCCGCGGCGATGGATCGCCCCGTCGCCGTGCCGCTGGCCGGCGAATTCGGCGCCGCCTTCGGGGCGGCGCGGCTGGGGATCTGCGCCGCCGCGGGCGCCGACCCGCTCGCCGTCTGCACGCCGCCCGAAATCGCCGAGACCATCGACCCGGATCCCGCCCTGCGCGACGCCTACGCCGCGGCCATGCCCCGCTGGCGCGCGCTCTACCCCGCGCTCAAGGAGCTGCGCCAATGAGCTATTTCGCCGATATCGCCCCGGTGGGCTTCGAGGGCCCCGACAGCGCCAACCCGCTGGCCTTTCGCTTCTACGACCCCGACCGCCTGGTGCTCGGCAAGCGCATGGAGGACCATCTGCGCGTCGCCATCGCCTATTGGCACAGCTTCGCGTGGCCCGGAACCGACCCTTTCGGCGGCGAGACGTTCGAACGCCCGTGGTTCGGCGAGGGCATGGACCGCGCCCGCGCCAAGGCCGATGCGGCCTTCGAGATGTTCCGCATCCTCGGCGCGCCGTTCTTCTGTTTTCACGACCGCGACGCGGCCCCCGAGGGCGCGACGCTGGCCCAGTCCAACGCCAACCTGTCGGCGATCTGCGATCTGTTCGAGGACAAGATGGCGGCGGGCGGCCCGAAACTGCTCTGGGGCACCGCCAACCTGTTCTCGCATCGGCGCTACATGGCCGGCGCCGCCACCAATCCCGACCCGGAGGTGTTCGCCTATGCCTGCGCGCAGGTGAAGGCGGCGCTGGAGGCGACGCATCGGCTGGGGGGGGCGAATTACGTGCTCTGGGGCGGGCGCGAGGGGTATGAGACCCTGCTCAACACCGATATGGGGCGCGAATTCGACCAGATGGGGCGGTTCCTGAACATGGTGGTCGAACACAAGCACAAGATCGGGTTTCAGGGGGCGATCCTGGTCGAACCCAAGCCCCAGGAACCGACAAAGCACCAATACGACTACGACGTCGCCACGGTCTACGGGCTGCTGAAGCGCGCCGGGCTGGAAAACGAGGTCAAGGTCAACATCGAGGTCGGCCACGCGGTGCTGGCCGGGCATGCGTTCGAACACGAGATCGCCACGGCCAACGCGCTGGGGATCTTCGGATCGCTCGACATCAACCGCAACGACTACCAGTCGGGCTGGGACACCGACCAGTTCCCCAACAACCCGCCGGAGCTGGCGGTGGCGATCTATCACATCCTTCAGGGCGGCGGGCTGACCACCGGCGGCATGAATTTCGACGCCAAGCTGCGCCGTCAGTCGCTGGACGCCGAGGATCTGATCGCCGCCCATGTGGGGGGCATGGACACCCTGGCGCGCGGATTGCTGGGCGCCGCGGCGATGATCGAGGATGGCGGGCTGGCCGACGCGCTCGCCGCCCGCTACGCCGGCTGGGCGGCCCCGGGCGCCCGCGCGATGCTCGACGGCAAGCGCACGTTGGCGCAGGTCGCCGCCTGGGTCGAAAGCGACGGCATCGACCCCGAACCCCGCTCCGGGCGCCAGGAAAAGCTGGAAAATCTGGTCAATCGGTTCGTCTGAGGCTTGCCCGCCAAGCTCTTGCGGGCGCGGCCGGATCCGGCGTCGCGCCCGCGCCCGGCCCAAGGCCGGCGTCGCCGCGCGATTTGCGCCCGGCCAAACCAATCCCCACGTTCACCATGCGTCGTATTGGTTGGCGCCTGAACCCCCGGGGGAAGCTTGATGCCCAATCCGTTGTCCCGCGTCGACGCCTGGCTCTATCATCTCGGCGACATCGACGCCGCCCGCGCCAGCAAGATCGCCCGCACCAACGCCGATCTGGTGGTCACCGAATTCGCCAGCTACGCCGAGGACGAGGCCCCCTATGACGCCGCCCTGCTCGAACGCATGCGCGGCGGCGACGACGACCGGCTGATCGTCTCCTATCTCAGCATCGGCGAGGCCGAGGATTACCGGTTCTACTGGCAGGACGGCTGGAAGGACAGCCAGCCCTCGTGGCTCGACGCCGCCAATCCCGAATGGGAGGGCAACATCAAGGTCAGGTTCTGGGACCCGGCCTGGCAGAAGATCGTCTTCGATTACGCCGAGCGCATCGTCGCCGCCGGGTTCAACGGGCTCTATCTCGACATCATCGAGGCCTATGAATACTGGGAGGAAGAAGCCCCCGGTCCGAATTACCGCAAGTTGATGGCCGATTTCGTCGCCGATCTGCGCGAAGTCACCGACGCCAAGCTGGCCGATATCGGCGACGCGGATCGCGATTTCGTCATCATCGGCCAGAACGGCGCGGCGCTGATCCGCGAAAAAGCCTATCTCGACGCCATCGACGGCATCGGCAAGGAGGATCTGGGGTTCTATTATCGCAACGGTCGCCCCGGCGATCTGCGCCAACAGCCCGACGATGAATTCGACTACGCCTTTGATCTGCTCAAGCAGGCCGAGGCCGCGGGCAAGCAGGTGTTCGCGGTCGAATACCTGCCCGGCGGGACCGCGGCCAGCCATCGCGCCGCGCTGCATGCGGAGGCCGTGAAGCTGGAAAAGGCCGGCATCCCGCTCTATGTCGCCAGCAGCCGCGATCTTGATTCGGCGGATGCCCAGCCGCGCGCCGTCGACGTGCCGGGCGCCGAGTCCCTGGCCCTGGGGCGCAACCTGCGCGGCGACAACGGCCGCGACGTGCTGCGCGGCGATGACGGGCGCGACGTGATGCACGGGCGCGGCGGCGACGATGTGCTGCGCGGGCGCGACGGCGACGACGTGTTGCGCGGCGGGGCCGGCGACGACGTGTTGCGCGGCGGGGCCGGCGACGATGTGCGGCGCGGCGGGGCCGGCGACGACGTGTTGCGCGGCGGCGGCGGCGACGACGTGC
>NZ_JBWOMN010000131.1:0-5180 GCF_056449545.1 Oceanicella sp.
CCGCGCAGACGCCCCCCCCCGGCGTGCCGGCCCGGGCCGAGGCGCTGCGGCTGCTCGCGGGCGTGCTTGGCGACGGGCGGATGCTGCCCGACCTGACCGATCGCGCCGCCCCCGACCTGCCCCCCGACGCCCGCGCCCGCGCCATGTCGCTGGCGGGCGCGGCGCTGCGCCATATGGGGCAGGCCGACGACCTGATCCGCAAATTCGCCCGCAAGGCCCCGCCGCTGGAGGCCGCCAACGCCCTGCGCGTCGCCGCCGTTGAATTGCTGGTTTTCGATGAAAAGCCCCATGCAGCCGTCGACGGCGCCGTCGCCGCGCTGAAAACCCGGCCCAACGGCCAGCGGCTGGCCGGGCTGGTCAACGCCGTGGCGCGAAAGATCTCCAGCGAGGGCGCGGCGGTCTGGGCGGCGCAGGACGCGGCGAAGCTCAACGCCCCCGGCTGGCTCTGGGGGCGGCTGTCCTCGGCCTATGGCGGCGTGGTCGCGCGGCGCATCGCCGAGGCGCATATGCGCCCGGCGCCCACCGACCTGACCCTGCGCGACCCCGACAGCGCCGATCGCTGGGCGCGGGAACTGGGCGCCGCGCGCCTGCCCACCGGCGGGCTGCGGCTGGCGCGGCGCGGGCAGATTTCCGCGCTGCCCGGTTACGGCGAGGGCGCGTGGTGGGTGCAGGACGCCGCCGCGGCCCTGCCCGCAAGGCTGCTGGGCGATCTGCGCGGCAAGCGGGCGCTGGACCTTTGCGCCGCGCCCGGCGGCAAGACCCTGCAGCTGGCCGCGGCGGGGGCCGAGGTGACGGCGATCGACATCTCCGAACGCCGTCTCGGGCGGGTGCGCGAAAACCTCGCGCGCACCGGGCTGGCCGCGACCGTCATCGCCGCCGACGCGCTGGACTGGGCGCCCGACGCGCCCTTCGACGCCATCCTCATCGACGCGCCCTGTTCGGCCACCGGCACCGTGCGCCGCCACCCGGACCTGCCGCATCTGAAGCGGAACATGGATTTTTCGGCGCTTGCCGCGCTGCAGGACGCGCTGCTGGATCGCGCCTGGGGCTGGCTTGCGCCCGGGGGGCGCATGGTCTTCGCCACCTGCTCGCTGCTGCCTCGGGAAGGCGAGCTCCGCGCCGCCGCGTTTCGCGCCCGCACGCCGCAGGCGATCCCGCTGCCCGTCGATCCGGTCAGCCTTGGCGGCGGCGCCGATTGGGCCACCGAAGCCGGCGAACTGCGGCTTCGGCCGGATTTTCTGGCTGAATCCGGCGGTTTGGACGGGTTTTTCGCTGCTGCATATGCGAAGGAAGCGTGACAGCGGCCCCGGCCCCTTCTATGTTGCGCCGCATCGGCTGACGACCGGACGGGGCTTTGCGCCGCTGCGCCCGGCGTCGTCGGTCATTTCAGACATATGCGGGACCGGCTGCATTGAGCGATCTTAAGAAGCAGATGCAAATCCGGCTCGCCCTGATCGGGGCGACCCCGAAGGCGCTGGTGTTCCAGCCCGCGCCGCGCTGGATCGGCGACGCGGAACAGGCGCACCGGCTGCTGGAGGGGACCTACCGTTTCGCCGGGCAGGAGATCGTCGCGCCGGGCATCGGTCCCTGGCGGCTGCTGTCGCCCAATGACGAATTCACCGACGCGCTGCACGGCTTCGACTGGCTCGACGATTGCGAGGCGGCGGGCACCCGCGACACGCGACGCACCGCGCGTTCCTGGGTGTTCGGCTGGATCGCGCAATACGCCGAGGGCGCCGGCCCCGGCTGGAAGCCCGAGGTCGTCGGGCGCCGCCTGGTGCACTGGATCAGCCACGCGCCGCTGATCCTCGACGTCAACGACGCCGATCTGAGCAGGCGGTTCCACCGCGCCTGCGCCATCCAGACCCGCTATCTGCGCAAATGCTGGCGCCAGGCCCCCGCCGGCCTGCCCCGGCTGGAGGCGCTGGCCGGGCAGCTATACGCCGCCCTCGCCTTTGACTGCTTTCAGGCCGTCAAGCGCGAGATCATTGCCGAAATGGGCGCCGAAACCGCCCGCGTCATCGACGAACACGGCGGCGTCGTCAGCCGCAATCCCGAACAGCTCGGCGAAATACTGGCCCTGCTCGCCACCTGCGCGCGCACCATTGAATCCGCGGGCGAACCGCCCGACCCGCGTCATGCGGCGGCCATCCAGCGCATCGTGCCGGTGCTGCGGGCGCTGCGCTTCGGCGATGGCGGGCTGGCGCGGTTCCACGGCGGCGGGGCCGGGGCCTTCGGGCGGCTCGACCATGCGCTCAGCCAGGCGGATGTGCGCGGATCGCACCGGCTGGCCCGGGCCTTGGGGTTCCATCGGCTCGCCGCCGGGCGCACGCTGGTGGCGATCGATGTCGCCCCGCCGCCGCCGACGCCCGGGGCCCATGCCTCGACGCTTGCGTTCGAATTGAGCGCCGGGGCGCAGCGGGTGATCGTCAATGCCGGCGCCGGGGCGCATTTCGGCGCGAAATGGGCCGACGCCTGCCGCGCCACCGCGGCGCATTCGACGCTGACCATCGAACGCACCTCCTCGGCGCGCATCGGCCCCAGGGCGAAGGGGCCGGGGCCGCATCCCTTCATCCAGGGGCCGGTGACGGTCAACGCCGAAACCGCCGAGGATCTCGACGGCGCCTGGCTGCTGTGCAGCCATGACGGCTATCTGTCCACCCACGGGCTGCTGCATGAACGCCGGGTGTTCCTGTCCCCCGACGGCAAGGATTTTCGCGGCGAGGACACGCTGAGCGCCCCCGACGCCAAGGCCCGCAAGCGGTTCGACAAGGTCGTGGAGGGCGCGCGCAGTCTCGGGGTGCGGTATTCGATCCGCTTTCACCTGCATCCGGATCTCGGGGTCCGGCTGTCGTCGCGCGGCGATCACGCGCTGCTGACCGGGGCGGACGCCAGCTGGACGTTTGCGCAGGATGGCGGCCGTCTGACGCTGGAGGACAGCGTCTATTTCGACGAGACAAGGCCAAATCCGCGCGCGACGAAACAGCTGGTGGTCACCGCCCGCGCCAAGGAGTATTGGGGCCGCGTCACCTGGGCCCTGCGCCGCTCGGACGCGCCCCGCGCGCCGCGCAGCCGCTAGCGTTCGCCCGTCGCCCGGCGCGCAAGCGCCCGGCGCCTGTTCAAGCCCGCCCCGCGCAAAGCGCCGGCCAACCCGCCCGCCAGTCTGTCCCCGCAAAGGAAATACTTCATGCCCACGCCCGCTCCGCTTCGCCGCGCCCTGCTGTCCGTCTCCGACAAGACCGGTCTCGTGGACCTCGCCAGGGCGCTGGTGGCGCGCGGGGTTGAGCTGGTCTCCACCGGCGGCACCGCGGCGACGCTGCGCGACGCCGGTCTGGCGGTGCGCGACGTGGCGGACCTGACGGGGTTCCCCGAGATGATGGACGGGCGCGTGAAGACCCTGCATCCGGCGGTGCATGGCGGGCTGCTGGCGCTGCGCGACGACCCGGCGCATGTGGGGGCCATGGAAAGCCACGGCATCGCCCCCATCGACCTGCTGGCGGTCAATCTCTACCCGTTCGAGGCCACGGTGGCGGCGGGCGGCGACTACGCCGATTGCGTGGAAAACATCGATATCGGCGGCCCGGCGATGATCCGCGCCGCGGCCAAGAACCACGCGCATGTGGCGGTGGTGGTGGACGTGGCCGATTACGGGCCCCTGCTGGCGGAGATCGACGCCCATGGCGGTGTCAGGACGGCGTTCCGCAAGCGCCTCGCCGCCACCGCCTATGCGCGCACCGCCGCCTATGACGCCGCGGTGTCGACCTGGATGGCCGACGCGATCGGCGAAGCCGCGCCGCGCCGGCGCGCCATCGCCGGAACCCTGGCCCAGACCCTGCGCTATGGCGAAAACCCGCATCAGGCGGCGGCCTTCTATCGGGACGGCTCGGCGCGGCCTGGCGTGTCCTCGGCCACCCAGCTCCAGGGCAAGGAGCTGAGCTACAACAACATCAACGACACCGACGCCGCCTATGAGCTGGTCGCCGAATTCGACCCCGCGGACGGCCCCGCCTGCGCGATCATGAAACACGCCAACCCCTGCGGCGCGGCGCGCGGCGCCACGCTGCTGGAGGCGTATCGGCGCGCCCATGCCTGCGACCCGGTCTCGGCCTTCGGCGGCATCGTGGCGCTGAACCGCGCGCTGGACGCGGAGACCGCCGAGGCGATCGTCAAGGTGTTCACCGAGGTGGTGATCGCGCCCGGCGCCGACGCCGCCGCCCGCGCGGTGTTCGCGGCGAAGAAAAACCTGCGCCTGCTGATCGTGGACGGGTTGCCGGACGTGACCGCCCCCGGGCGGATCTGGCGCCAGGTCTCGGGCGGGTTTCTGGTGCAGGACCGCGACAACGGACGCATCGGCGCGGCGGATCTGAAGGTGGTGACCAGACGAGCGCCCGACGCGCGCGAACTCGCCGACCTGATCTTCGCCTGGCGCATCGCCAAGCATGTGAAATCCAACGCCATCGTCTACGTGAAGGACCAGGCGACGGTGGGTCTGGGCGCCGGACAGATGAGCCGGGTCGATTCCACCCGCATCGCCGCGCGCAAGGCGCGCGACATGGCCCAGTCTCTGGGCTTGCCCGAAAGCCCGGCGAAAGGCGCCGTGGTCGCCTCGGACGCCTTCTTCCCCTTCGCCGACGGGCTGCTTGCGGCGGCCGAGGCAGGGGCCACGGCGGTGATCCAGCCCGGCGGCTCCATGCGTGATCAGCAGGTGATCGACGCCGCCGACCAGGCCGGCCTCGCCATGGTCTTCACCGGGATGCGCCACTTCCGTCACTGACGTCTTCCGGTCGTCCCGCAACGCCGACCCCGCTCGCCATGCCAGCGCAGCGTCCCCCCCGAGAGACGAAGTCGCGAGGGCCGGGCCCAACGGGAGGCGGCCCCGCAAGGGGACGTCCGACGGGCGGGAGCCTCGCCCCGGCGGTTCCGCCTGTCCGTGGCGTCGGGGGCGTCGGGGGCGTCGGGGGCGTCGGAATGGTCGCGCGAAGCCTTCGCCCCGCGCGATCCCGGGCCAACCCTCCCGCCCGTCGCTCCCCCCCTGAAGGGGGGTCCTCCCGTTGGGCCCGGCCGCGACGGCTGAACGCCGCGCGGCCCGCCTGGGGCGGCGCCCCGGCGGGCGGGGGGGGGGGGGGGCGGGCGGGGGGGGGGCGCGGGGGCGGCCGTGGCACGCGGCGCGTGGGTGGCGG
>NZ_JBWOMN010000132.1:0-7659 GCF_056449545.1 Oceanicella sp.
GCCCCCGTGGTGGGGGCGACACAGGCCGTCCGCCATGCGGCGCGCGGTCAGGGTGTTTCAATCCACGCCCCCGTGGGGGGGGCGACCGCCTGTTCCCGCCGCCCGTGGGCGTTGGGGAAAGTGTTTCAATCCACGCCCCCGTGGTGGGGGCGACCAGGGGCCGCGCGTTGAAATCCCCACAAACCAGCATGTTTCAATCCACGCCCCCGTGGTGGGGGCGACATGGCCACTATCAAGGGTTCTGATGTCGTTCTCAAGTTTCAATCCACGCCCCCGTGGTGGGGGCGACAGGTTGCTTGTAACATTCTGACGCGCATAATGAAACATGACCGGTTTTGCGAACCCCTCACTTGTTGTCTTTCATCTGGCCTGCTCGGGCGGTTCCCGGGAAAAACTCTGTTTCTTTTCAGCCGATGGGTCGACATGCGAACCCTCCTGACTGCTCATGGGCACTGGAGGTTCGCGCGCCAGAAGCTGTTTGTCCGTGTCATATGATCAGCGGGCCATCGAAATCGGTGGCCGGTTTTGCGCCCACATGCTCAATACGGCGACGCCAGTTGGCCCCCAGCATGTAGAAGCGCAGGGAATCGACCTCCGGGTCGATCAGATCGCACAGACGGGCACGCAGGGCCGTCCATTCGGCCGGGGACAGTTCGCATTCGAAAACAGAATACTGCACCCGCTGACCATAATCGAGGCAGGCCTTCGAAACACGGCGCAGACGGCGACGACCGGTGGCGTCCCGGGTGCGAACGTCATAGGTGATCAGGACCATCATGGCTCATCTCCAGACATGGGCCGGGTAGGCGTCGAGGTCGCCGCGCAGATGGCGGGCCAGAAGCTGGGCCTGAAGCTGCGGGAACAGGCCGAGCCGCACGGTTTCCTCGATGAAGTCATGGCGCAGGGTGGTGCGCTTGCGCTCCTGCCAGGCGGTCAGGACGGTGGTGCGGGCGTCATCGGTCAGAAACACGCCGCCGGTTTCCTCGCGGCGGAAATCGCGCGGGCCAAGCTGGCGGCGGTTGATCAGGGAGAGCACGAGGCGGTCGGCCAGCGGCGCGCGGAACTCTTCCATCAGATCGAGCGCAAGGCTGGCCCGGCCGGGGCGGTCACGATGAAGAAAGCCCATCTGCGGATCGAGGCCATGGCTTTCGGCCCCGGCGCGGCAGTCGGCGGCGAGAAGCACATAGACCAGCGACAAAAGCGCGTTGACCGGATCGCGTGGCGGACGGCGGTTGCGGCCGGAGAAGCCGAACTCGGGGTTGCGGATCAGATGGCCGAACACGGCCCAGTAGGCATTGGCGCCGTCACCCTCGAGGCCGCGGAGGCTGTCCATGTCGGGACAGGCGAACGCTTGGCGGGCGCTGCGGCCAAGCTGGGCGACAGTGCGTTCGAGCGCCTCGCGGACGGGAGCGGCCAGCCCCGTGCCATGGTCGCGCAGGCTGCGGGCGATCACCCCGCGCTGGTTGGCCAGCTTGGCGGCCGCCATGGCCCGGGCCACGGGCAGAGCCGCGCGCTCGTTGCGGGTGGCCTCGTGCTGGGCGCGCCGCAGGAGGACATTGCCGCTCTGGGGGCCCTCGATGCGGGCCAGATAGCGGCCGTGAGGCGACAGGAAGGTGATGGAAACGCCTTCCTCGGCACAGAAATGCATCAGCTGCGGCGACAGCCCCACCTGCCCGAAGCACATGATCTGGCCCAGGAGATGGGCCGGGAACCGGCCCCGTTCGGCGCCGTCGATACGCACCACGACATTGCGCCCGTCCTTGCTCAGCCAGGCCCCTTCGGAGGTGACATAGAGCGTGTTGAGCAGCTTCTTCATGGGGGCTCCTCCCGGGCGATGGCGCGGCTCAGCCAGCGGGCCGCGCTTTTGCGCAGCTTCGGCCGGCACAGCGCGTTGAGCGAGCAGGCATCGCATCGCCGGGGCGCGTATTCGGGCGCAGGCAGCGCGCCGCTCGCAAACAAGGCGCGCACCTCGGCGATGGCAGAGATGGTGAGCTGGCGAAGCTCGTCATCGAAGGCCACCGGTTTGCGGCGCCGGTTCTTCCCGTAGAACAGGGCGCCTTCGGCAATGGTGCAGGCGAACATCTCCTCGAGGCAGAGCGCCTGGGCGCAGAGCTGCACCTCGTCGGCGCGGTGTGCCTTGGGGCGGCCGCGCTTGTATTCCACCGGGAAGGGGCGCGGCGGACGGCCGGAAAGTTCGACCACATCGGCAAGCCCGTGAATGCCGTGCCGTCGGCTTGCGATCTCCACCGACCGCAGGATGCGCACGCCGGGTCGCCTCTCGGCCCGACCGCTGTCGGAGCGGGCGTGGAGCACCCGCCCCTCGGCGGTCAGACGGTTTTCGGCCCAGAGTCGCTCGACATGGATCAGGGCGCATTGCCGCGGACAGAAAAGCCAGTGCTGCAGCGCCGAGATCGGGATGCTCTCAGGCGCAGGGGCCGCAGGGTTCGACAATGCTCACACCCTCGGGCAGGCCATCGCGGTCGATCTCGATGCGATAGTCCGAGAAGGCCCGCGCCGGCGGCCAGTTGTCGAAGGGGCTGTCGCCCACGGGCAGGCATTCGCCGTTGTGGCAGCGCAAAACCTTCACCCGGTCGAACAGTTCATGTGCATGGGCGTTGCCCAGCGGGCTGTCATGGCGGAAGGCGATCAGTTTGCGGGTGGCCATCATGCCGCGGGCGGCCGAGCGGTCGAGCTCGAACATGTTGCACAGCGCCTGCCAGAGCAGTTCGAGGTCACCTTCGGAAAAGCCCGTGCGCTCGGCCAGCTTGGCGTTGATGAAGCCGTGGGCCTTGTAGAGGCCATAGGGCACTATATGCTTGCGGCCCATGGTGCGTTTCTTGTCCACGTCCTTCTCGTTGGTCACCGAAGAACGGGTGATGGAGATTTCCAGCGGCAGGATCGGCTCGGCCGAGCGGGCGAAGGTCATCTGGACCGGGCCACGCACCTGCCCGGCATTGACCTCGGTGGTCATCACCGCCCCGAAGGTGCGGATGTCGTAGAAGTTGCGGCACATCCATTTGGTGATCTTGCGCGCCTTTTCCTCCTCCTTGGGCAGCTTCTTCGAGGCCGGTTTCAGCTCGAGCTCTTCATAGGCACGCGCGTGCTGGCGGTTGAGCACGCCGCCATCGGCCATGTAGATTTCATGCCCCGGTTCGCCCGCCATGGCTTCGGCCACGAAGTTGCGCACCTTGCGCTTGAGGCTGACATCCGACACCAGCCCGTGGTTGGTCTCGGGATCCATGCGCGGCAGGTTGCCGGCATCCGGATCGCCGTTGGGATTGCCGTTCTCGACATCGAAGAACAGGACGAAGTCATAGCGGTTGGCGATGGGAGTTGCTGGGGCGCTCATTTGTCTGCTCCTTCGGTTTCGTCGGGGGGGGCGTCAGGGGATTGGCCGGCGCTGTCCTCGGCGGCGGTTTCGTCCTTCTTCGCCCAGCGCTGGTGGTAATAACCGGCAATGAAGCGGCCCTGCTCTTCAAGGTTCAGGCTGCGGGGCAGCTCCGGCGGCAGCCCGGCCCAGATCTCGCCCATCTCGGCCTCGAACCAATGGGCCAGCCCGCCGCCGTCCCCCTTGCGCAGGTTCGACAGGTGATGCGTGGCGGTCTTGACCAGGAGCGGAAAGACCCGCGCCGGCGTGGCCGAGGCGGCGGCGAAGTAGCGGTCCTTTATGGTGGCGTTGAGGCCGGGGAGTGCGCTTTGCTGGATGCGTTCGAGGACGGCGAACAGTCGGCCCAGCCGATAGGCCGGGTCGAGGGTGTCTCGGTCAAGCGACATTGGAAATTTCTCCTCCTCCAGGTTGCGGCGGAAATGAGCGGCGATGGTGGCGACGCGGCGGGCGTTGATGTCGCCATCGGCGCGGATGCGGGTGATGACGGCCAAAAGCAGGGTGCGCGGATAGTCGGTTCCGGTGAGCACGGCGCGCATCAGATCGCCGCCAAGGCGGGGCGGGATGGTGTCGGCCTTCGGTTTTCCGCCTGCGCGAATGGCCGTCTCGTAGAGCAGCGACCAGGCGGCAGGCGGGCCTTTCCAAGCCGGCGGCTCCAGCGCCAGATCCTCCCAGAAGCGGGTGACGTTGGCGGCGAAATCGCCCAGCCTGCCGGGATGCCAGAAGCGCACCGAAAGCCGGGCGGCATTGGGGGCGAGGCCGAGGATGAAGACCCGCGTCGCCGGATCAAGCCCCGACGCTTCGGCCGGGGCGCGGCCGGCGGCGATGTCGGTGATCAGGGCGCGCAGGCGATTGGCTTCGGCCGCATCGTCGGGCGGGTTCAGCGCGCCCATCAGCAGCGCATCGAGCGTTTCGGCCCGCTCGGCCTCGGGCGCCTCGGCCCAGAAGACCACGGTGGTGTCGCCCACCCGCAGGTTGTGGCCGGACTCGCGCGCCAGCAGCGCGTTGAGCCCGGCGCCGTAAGCAAAGGCCGCCTCGGCCGAGACCGGGGCATTGTCGCCCTGTTCATGGCCGAAGGAGGTGAAGGCATCGAGGTTGAACGACACCAGCGCCGCCCCTGAACTCTGCGCGCCCGCAACCCCCTTGATGGCCGGATGCAACCGGGCGATGGAGGCATGGCGGCCGGCAATCAGGCAGATACCCTCCTCTTCCCCGCCTTCCTTGCGTGCCAGCAGGCGCCGGGCGGCTTCACGCTGGTGAAGATGGCGCGGCGTGCCGTCTTCATGCGTATCGCCTTCGAGGCGGAAGACCAGGTTCCTGTCGAGCAAGTCGGGCGTTTCGGCGACTTCGGTGAAACGCGCCGGATCCCAGCTGTTCAGAAAGGCGCGAAAGGCGGCCAGGCCCGGGTCGTCGCTGTCGCTGATCAGCGCGCGGACCGCTTCGACGAAGGTCGAGTGCTTGCGCCGGGTGGTGGCATCGCAAAGGGGTTGCGGGTGGCCGTCCTCGTCCAGCACGGTCCGGGTCCTGTCATCCTTCAGAGCGGTGATGCCGAGGCTGTATTCGGTCTTGTCCCACAGCAGGTTCGGCTTGATGCCCGAGGTGCGCTTGACCGCGGCCGGCACTGCCATCTTCCGGTCACGCCATTTTCCCTTGTCATCCGTCCCGCCCAGCCGGTTGATGAACAGCACGCGGCCGTCTTCGGCCAGCACCACCTCGCCGCCGATATTCTCCATCGAGTAGCCCGGCGGCGGGGCCCTTCCCTGACGCTCCATCCGCTCGTAAAGCCGGGCAAGTTCGATCAGGATGGTCATTGCACCAGCCCCTCCTTGCGGGCGCGGGCGACATCGAGAACCCCGTCTTCGAGTCGCGCGCGAAAGAACTGCGGACGGCGGCCGTTGGCGAAGTCGATGCCGTGGAGCATCCAGCCCAGATCGCGGGTCTTCTGGTCGTCGGGCAGCGCCGAGGGCGGGATTTCGTCCACCCAGGAGAAATCGGCGGCGAATTCGCGCAGGCCCAGGGCGGGGCGGTGAAAGCACTGCCCCTTTTCGGCGCGCCTGCGGAACATGTCGTGATGCTTGGCGGGGTTGTCATCGGGGCCTGCGTCTTCGGTCATCTCGAAATGGGCCTCGATCACATAGGCAACCTCGCGCAGCGCGAGCGTGGCGCGTTGCTGGCGGTCTTCCTCGACCACAAGGCGCAACCCCTCGGTGCTGCCGCGCTTCATGGCGGTCGCCACTTTCGTGGCGGGGATCTTGTGGCCCACCTCGTTGCGGCGGATGGTGTCGAAGCGGATCGGCTTCAGCACATGGATGCGGTCGATCACCCAGCGGATGGCCGGCTTCCAGTGGATCGCCTCGAGAATGCCCCGCGCAGCCGAAGGCGTCATCACGTCGTAGGAGACGCGCTCGACCTTCATCTCGGGGCGGGTGAAACAGGCGTAATCGCCCCATATGTGCAGCCGGATGCCGTAGCTCACAGGATCGTTCCTCCCAGATCTTCCGGGTCTTCGGGCGAGAACCCGGCGGTTTCGTCGTAGAGACGCGGGTTGTCGAGAACCGCGAACTGGTCGCCGAAGGCCGCGCTGTTCCAGAAGCTGGCGGCGCCGGCGGCCAGCAGCTCGGCGCGCTGGCGGGCGGGCAGTTGCACCGTGAAGGGCTGGAGCGCACGCGCCACGCTGCCCGCGTGGGGGTTGTGCTCCAGTTGGCTGAGCGTATCGGGCGCGATTCCCCACCGTCCGCTGCGGATGACCAGCGGCAGGCTGCCATCCTCGATCATGCGGAAGGCGCCGGCGATGTCGGCGAAGGGAAAATCCAGCTGATTGCCGGCTTCCGCAAGCGCCTTGAGAATGCCGGAATTGCCCGCGACCTCGGCCGCATCCATCAGCTCGGGGCCGCGCCGCCAGTAGAGTTTGCGGAAATAGTCGCGCACTGCCTCGAGCGAGAGGGGATCGGCGTGCTCTTCCAGCACCGCCGCCCCCACCTCGGCGAATTGCCCCAGATCGGCAGGCGGCCTGAAATCGCTGCCCGAGCGGAAGACGAACACCTCGCCCGTCTCGCGCCGGCCCTCGCGGTTGCAGCGCCCTGCGGCCTGGGCGATGGAGTCGACCCCCGCCACCTCGCGCCAGACCTGGGGGAAGTCCACATCCACCCCGGCCTCGACCAGCGAGGTGGCGACCAGGCGCACCGGATCGCCATTTGCGAGCCGCTTGCGGATATCGGCCAGCACCGCGCGGCGGTGCGCCGGCGTCATCCAGGTGGTCAGCAGCGCTGCGCCGGGAGCATCGCGCAAGGCCTCGAACAGGGCGCGGGCATGATTGCGGTTGTTGAGGATCGCCAGCACCTGATCGGCATCGCGCAGGCGGGCGGCGAGGGCCTCGTCATCGAGCGTGCCGGCATCCTGCACCCGCACTCGGCGGAACGCCTCGTAAAGCTGCGGCGGATCAGGGGCGAGTTCACGCACCTCGCCTGGCGGCAGCCCTTCCGGCGCGGGGAATCCGTCCCCCTCGCGCCCTTTCAGCAGGGCCGGTTGCGTGGCAGTGCACAAGATGACCGAGCTGCCATAGCCCCGCACAAGCTCCTGCAGCGCCGCAAGACAGGGGCGCAGAAGGCGCAGGGGCAGGGTCTGCGCCTCGTCCAGCACGATCACCGCCTTCGCCATCCGGTGCAGCTTGCGGCAGCGCGCGGGGCGGTTGGCAAAGAGGCTTTCGAAGAACTGCACCGCGGTGGTGACGACCACCGGCCTGTCCCAGTTCTGCGCGGCAAGTCGGATCCGCTCTTCCTCGTGCGGGTCATCCACGCCTTCCCAGTCGAAACTCGAGTGATGCTCAAGCACGCCGTCGCCGGCGCCGAGGGCGGCGCGGAACACATCCGCCGTCTGCTCGATGATCGAGGTATAGGGGATGACGAAAATCACCCGCTCGAGCCCGTGGCGCCGGGCATGGTCGAGCGCGAAGGCCAGCGAGGTCAGGGTCTTGCCGCCACCCGTCGGCACCGTCAGGGTGAAGAGCCCCGGCGAATTGTCCGCCTGCGCGCGCACATGGGTCAGGATCTCGGCCCGCAGGCGGTTGATCTCGCCAACTGGCGGGCCGAAGCGCGACAGGTGCGCATCGAGCGCCTTGATCAGATCCTCGAGGGCGCCGTTCCACCCCCGCGGGCTCTGCCGCCCCGACACCCGGTCGTAGAATGCTTCGGTTTCGAGGAAATCCGCATCCACAAGGGCCGAAAACAGCATGCGGGTGAAGAAATGCAGGCGGAAATTGGCAGTGTCGTCATTGG
>NZ_JBWOMN010000133.1:0-23888 GCF_056449545.1 Oceanicella sp.
TGGCAATCCTTGCCACCGGTCACCACGCGCTGCGGGAGGTCGCCGCGGGCGAATTCGGCCAGATGGGTTGACGGGTGGAAAAAATTTTCGCGGTCCCATTCTTCCAGTTTGTCGTTCCTGAGCATTGCTTTTCCTTCTTCTCTTACGCCCAAGCGCGGCAGACGTATCTGATGTCCATGAAGTCTTGCATTTCAACGAGCATTCGGTCGGCCCCCGGACAATCCTGCCCGGCCATGGCAAACCTGGCCCTGATCGCTTTGGCAACGGCATGTGCCGGATCCGGGCCCTTGAACAGGATGAACGGCGCATGCCCGCCCAGATCCAGAACAGGCCATTTTCACGGCGTCGGCGGATTGGCGATACAGCAGCTTGCCAACCGGCGAGGCGCCGGCGAAGGAAAGCGCGCGCACCCGGCGGGTTCCGGTCCAGGGGGCCGCGACGGTCGGCCCCGCGCCTGTCGCCACGTCGAACACGCCCGCCGGAATGGCCCGCGCGCTCGGCCGGTTCGGCCAATGCCGGCGCGAACCAAGGGGGGCGGATGCGCCGCCGCCCATTTGCCGGCAATATGTGAAGAATTCGGCCAAAGCCGTTTGCCGGTCAGAAAATCGTCCACAATCAGCCCTCTGAAGTGTCTCAAGAGGGGAATACATCCTTCGGAACAGACACGGAGACTGAATTCCGGACGGGAAAAAGAGGATTCATCTCTTTTGCCGCGTTTCGCGGCATATTCCTCTCATTGCGTCAGAAAGCTGTCCAGGGGCGGCAGGTTTGCGTTCTTGACCGGTTTGGTCACCACATAGGTGAAAAACCGTTTCAGACCGATTTTCGCTTCCAGCATATTGTCGATCAAGCGCTGATAGGCGTCGATATCCTTTGCGACCACCTGAAGAAAATAGTCGAACCCACCGCCCAGAGACCAGCAGGCCATGACCTCATCATAGCGCTGCATCGCCTTTTCAAAGCGCTGGAAGGATGCGGCGGTGTGATCCGCCAATTCAACGGTGACGAAAACAGTGACATGCGGCCCAAGCTTCTTGAGGCTGATCTCGGCGCGGTATCTTTCGATCACGCCCTCTTTTTCAAGCCGTTGCAATCGGTTCCAGCACGGCGTGGCCGACAGGCCAACGCGTTTGGCGAGTGCGGCCTTGGAAATGCGCCCGTCGTCGGCCAGAACCCTGAGGATGGCAATGTCGCGGCTATCAAGTTTGATCATTGCTTTCGCGCATCCCTCATATCCATGCGGGGCGAAGCTACCACGCAGAGCCCAGGTTTGAAATGAAGTCCCAGGCCCGCCCGGTTCCGCGCGATGACAGTCACCAAACCCAATGGTTCGCCGCCATCGCCCGAACATGCCCGGGGCGCATCGCCGGCAAAGCCCATCCTGCGTTGCGCGCAAAATCATGGAGATGCCGCCATGACATCGATTCACTGTAGAGAGGCCGGCAAACATGGCGCATGTTACATGCAACGCCAAGCAGAGGCCGCAGTTTTGATAGAGAGAAAACACGCATGGCACATGGGAATGCGCCCTTTGAGCATGAAGAATACCAGCGTCGGATCGCAAAAACCCGGGCGGCGATGGCAAAGGCGGGTCTTGACGCCGTTTTCGTGACCGACCCGTCGAATCAGGCGTGGCTGACGGGCTATGACGGCTGGTCGTTCTACACCCATCAGGGGGTCATTCTGGGCATGGAGGGCGACCCGATCTGGTGGGGGCGTCATATGGACAGCATCGGCGCGGGGCGCACCGTCTGGATGGATGCCGACCATATCAGGGGCTACGGCGACCAGTATGTGCAGTCTACGGCGATGCACGCGATGGAAGACCTTGCCGGGCTTCTGATTTCTCTGGGGCTTGACCGGGCGCGGATCGGCGTCGAGATGGAAAATTACTATTACTCCGCCAAGGCGCATGCCGTGCTCGGGGCCGGATTGCCCGCGGCCAGTCTGGTTGACGCCACGGCATTGGTGAACTGGCAACGGCTGGTGAAATCCGACGTGGAAATCGCGTTTATCCGCAAGGCCGCCCGGATTACGGGGAAAATCATCGAAACGGCCATTGATCGCGCCGCGCCCGGGCTGCGCAAGAACGATCTGGTGGCGGAGATCATGCATGCGGGCATCACCGGCGTTGGCGATGATTGGGGGGATTATCCGGCGATCATGCCGCTGACCCCTTCGGGGCTGGACGCCACGGCGGCGCATCTGACATGGAACGGCGAACCGATGCGCCCGAACGAAGCCACGTTTTTCGAATTGTCGGGCTGTTTTCGACGCTATCACGCGCCGTTGTGCCGAACCGTTTATCTGGGCGCGCCGCCCGATGAAATGCGCCGCGCCGAGGCCGCCCAGCTGGAAGGGATCGAAGCCGGCCTTCAGGCGGCGCGCGCGGGCAACCGCACCTGCGATATTGCGCGCGCCTTCATGGATGTCCTGGCGCGTTGCGGCATTCACCGCGAGGGCCGCATGGGCTATCCTGTCGGCCTCTCCTATCCACCCGACTGGGGCGAGCGTTCCGCCTCGATCCGCGCCGAGGATGAAACCGTCCTGGAACCCGGCATGACGTTCCATTTCATGCCGGCGCTATGGATGGACACATGGGGGCTTGAGACAACGGAGACCATCCTGATCCGCGAGGACGGCGCCGCCGAGGCCATGTGCAATGTCGAACGCAAGCTGTTTGCGAAGGATTGAACGCGATGAGCAGGCTGGAAGACACGATCCGGATTCTTGGCGAGCTGATCGCGTTTCCGACCGTATCGGCCCAGAGCAATCTGGCGATGATCGACAGCGTTGCGAACCGGCTTGAAGCCGCCGGCGCCAGGGTGGACATCTTTCAGGATCAAACCGGCGCCAAGGCCAACCTGTTTGCCACCATTGGCCCCGACGCCAATGGCGGCATCGTGTTGTCGGGCCATACGGACGTCGTTCCCGCGGCCGAAAACGGCTGGACGGACGACCCGTTCAAGATGGTCCGGCGCGACGAAAAAATATTTGGCCGCGGCGCCTGTGACATGAAGGGGTTTATCGCGGCGACGCTTGCCATGGCCCCCGTGCTGGCGCAACGGGTCAGGAACCGCCCGCTGCATTTCGCCTTCACCTATGACGAGGAGGTCGGCTGTCTGGGCGGGCGGGCCCTGGTCGAAATCCTGCAATCCAGAGGCCTTGAGCCGGGGGTGGCGATCATCGGCGAGCCCACCATGATGCGCGTCATGGAAGGCCACAAGGGATGCTGCGAATACACCACCTGTTTCGAAGGCCATGCCGGCCATGGCTCGGCGCCGGACATGGGGGTGAACGCCGTGGAATACGCGGTGCGTTTTGTCGGCCGCCTGTTGGAATTGCGCGAACAGATGCGGGACCGATCCCCTGCCGGCAGCCGCTTCGATCCGCCCTGGACAACCATAAACATCGGCAGCCTGACCGGCGGCGTCGCCCATAACGTCATCCCCGACCATGCGTCGGTTGAATGGGAAATGCGTCCGGTGACCGACGCCGACGGCAGCTTCATTCGCGAGGAAATGCAAGCCTACGTTCGCAACGCCTTGTTGCCGGCCATGCGGGCCGTTTGGCCCGATGCCGCTGTCACCACCGAGGTGATCGGCGAGGTCGCAGGCTTGATCCCGACGGAAAACAACCAAGCCAAACAGATGATGATCGACCTGATTGGCGCAAATGACGCCGATGTCGCGAACTTCGGCACCGAGGCCGGCCTTTTCCAATCCATGGGAATGGATGTGGTGGTTTGCGGCCCGGGCTCGATCGACCAGGCGCACAAACCTGATGAATTCGTCGCGCTGGAACAGATGCGCCAATGCCTGTCCATGCTGGGCAGGTTGGGAGAAAAGCTGGATGCCTGAAGGCGCTGCGGCGGGGATGGGCGGGGCCGAGACGATTGCCGATGACAACCTGAGCGCAAATCACCGCCGCAGCCTCCCGGCGGCGGTCGCGGGCTTTCGGACCGCCTCTGCAGTCCAGCCTGCGCGCCGAGCTGGTCGAATCTCGCCGCCGGATCGGCCCGCCCCCACAGGGTGGTCCGGTCTGAATGTCGGCGAATGGTCGGGCTCGGATCCATCGAGGCGATGCCTTCCGGATTCGGGGGGCCTGTATCCCGGGGATCCGTGCGCCTGACGGAGTTGCAATCGACGGCGCCATTGCTCGATCAGGATTTGCGCGTCCCGCAGGCTGCGGAAGATTTCGCCGTTGAGCAGATCGTTGCGCAGCCTTGGGGTCAAAGCTCTCGCAGTATCCGTTTTCCCTCGGCGCCCCCGGTTCGATGCCGGCCGTTTTGGCGCCGACCGCGGCAATCCAGTCCCGCAGCTTCCGCGCAATGGCCTCCGGGCCGTTGTCACTGCGCATGCATTCAGGCGGGCCGCGCAGGATGGAGAGGCCCGTCAGGGCGTCCGGCGCATCGGTCGGGTCGAACCCGCGATCGGCGCGGATGATCAGAGCCTCCCTGCTCCATGCGTCGATGATGTCGAGCCTGCGGCAGGCGCGCCCGTCATGGCCGTCATGGGTGCGGTCCCGGCCTTGCAGAACGTCAAGCCCGCCGCGAGGCGATGATCTGGCGCCTCGTGACCGGCGGCGCGCGTCAGGTGAGGTGTTCCAGCCTGCGGGTCGAACTGGAAAGCATCTTGTCGCCGAGCCGCCCAACTGCACCGTGGCGGTTTCGCCCGTTCTGCCCGGGGCGCTGGATCCGCCAGACAACCATGATGCGTGCGGCCCCGCTTATTGATTTGAAGCATTCGCTTTTTTTGAAACAAATGATTTCAATGCCGGCCAGACAGGTGTTTGCGACAAAAGCATCAGCAGGAATGCAATGGATAGCACCAGCGAAATCGGATGCGAAGCGAAGTCCCATAAAAAGACGCCAATATCCCCCCGCGCCCCGATCATGGCGCGACGATAGTTGGAATCCATCATCGGCCCAAGTATCACCCCAAGAATGATCGGCCCGACCTGAAATCCATATGTCTTGAGAAAATATCCAATCACTCCGAAAAGCAGCATCCAGTAGATATCCACAGGGTTATTCTGGATCGCATAGGTTCCGACCGATGAAAGAATGATGATCAGGGGAACCAGGATCGCCTTGGGGCATTTCACAATGCTGGTAAAAATCTTGATCCCGGTCAGGCCGAAGATCAGCAGAAAAATATTGGCCAGCGCCAGATTCCCAACGATGAACCAGAATAAATGCGGCGTTTCAACCAGCAGAAGCGGTCCTGGTTTCAACCCGTGAATATAAAGCGCGCCGATAATCACCGCCGTTACCGCGTCGCCCGGAATGCCCAGCGTCAGCATCGGCACGAACGCCCCGCCAACGGCCGCGTTGTTGGCGACCTCCGGGGCAATCAGGCCTTCCTTGGCGCCCTCCCCGAAGGGCCTCTCGGGATTCCTGGTTGTGCGTTTGGCATCGTCATAGGCCAAAAGGGCGGCGATATCGCCGCCAGTGCCGGGCAGCGCGCCAATGATCGTGCCAATGCCCGAGGCGCGCAGCGCCAGCCAAAAATACCGTCTCACATCAGAGAAATGCGGAATGATGCGGTCGATTTTCTGTCTGATGACCGGCAGGTTCAACGAATGAATTTGAACAAATGCTTCAGCAACGCCGAAAAAACCGATCATTGCAACGACATAGGGGATGCCCCCCATCAGGGTGATGGCGCCGAAGGTGAAGCGCCCTTCGGCGGTCATCGGGTCAAGCCCGACCATGCCGATCAGAACGCCCAACGCCCCGGCAAAGGCCCCCTTGGCAAAGCTTTCACCGGACAGGGCGCCAACCAGCAGAATGCCGATCATGCCCAAAAGCAAATAATCTCGCGACGTGAACATGATCGCGAACTTGGAAATGACCGGAGCAAACAGGGCCAGCGCCAGAATGCCGACAAACCCGCCAAACACCGACATGACCGTGGTCAGGCCGATCGCCTCTCCTGCCTCGCCCCGTTTGGCCATCGGATAGCCGTCGATGGCTGTGGCAATGGCGCTTGGCGCGCCGGGGATGTTCAGCAGGATTGCAGTGCGTGACCCGCCGTAAACCCCGCCCATGTAAACCCCGGCGATCAGGGCCAGCGCTTCGTTCACGTCCCATTTGAAGGTAAAGGAAATCAGGATTGACGCAGCCATCGTCACCGACAAGCCGGGAATTGCGCCCACGTAGATGCCCGCCAATGTTCCCGCAGCCGTTAGAAACAAAAGCGAAGGATCAAACCAGGACAGGGTGAGAAAACCAAGCGTCTCCATTTCAGAACAGCCCCTGCAACAGGGTCCCCCTGGGCAGGACAACCTGAAACGCGACGCGAAAAATCAGATAGATGGCGCCAAGCGCGACCGCGCTTAATCCGGCGGTCAGGAAAATGCTGCGCCGCCACAAAAAGCCGATCGCGGCAACCAGGAACAATCCCGAGGCCACGACAAACCCCAGCCAGGGCATCGCCGCAACATACAAGGCAACCAGCCCCAGCATAACCACCTGCCGCAGCGGCGTTACCTGTTCCAGAAAGCCATGAACGCCACCGCCATCGGGCGCGCGTCTTGCGGTGTTGCGCAGAATCCGCAGCGCCGCGACAACCATCACGCCAGAGGCCAGCATCGGAAAAACACCGGGTGTGGAAAGACCGCTGAAACCGGAAATCAGTACGGATTGCCAGAACAACCACAGGCTGGCGAGCAGAAGGAGAACAACAAACGCAAGCTCTCCGGGCCGACGTGATCTGCCGTCTGGCATTTAGGCGGACTCCGATACAGGTGCATATGCGTGAAGAAAAAGGCCGGCCCCGACATGCGGAGCCGACCCTGTGATCTTGCCGGTTACGGGCGCGGGATGCCCAGAGTTTCCGGATTTACCTTGGCGGCGCCCGTGTCCTGAAGCGCCCAGGCGGTAACCTGTTGCCACTTCTTCAGGAATGCGTCGGCCTCATCGCCCGAAATGCCCATGAGCACATTGCCGCGGTTGGTCATCAGGGTCTGAAATCCTTCATCCGCCGCGGCCGTGGCGAAAGCCGCGACATATTTTGCCTTGATGTCATCCGGCGTGTCACGTTTGACAAACACACCATAGAACGGCCCCCAAGGCAAAAAATTGGCCATGTCAGGCAGAGTGTCCGTGATTGCCGGAACGCCGGGCAGCGAGCTGATTTCCTCACCATTGACCACAGCCAGGGCGCGCATGTTTCCGGCTTTGATCTGCTCGGAGGCGGCTGACAGGCCAGAGGGCATGAAATCGACCTCGCCGCCCAGCATTGCGGTCAAGCCTGGGCCTTCGCCATCAAAGGGAATCGCGGTGACGTCGAACGGCGCCGAATTCGAGATCAGCGCGCCAACCGTCGAGGGCAGGCCGCCGGGGCCGGTGGATCCCATTTTCACCATGCCGGGGTTGGCGGCAATATCGGCCATCAGTTCGCCCATTGTCTGGTACTTCGAGGCTGCCGGCACAACCACAACGGCCACGCCGCGCCCCAGGATGTTCACCGGGTAGAAGTTGGAATAATCCAGCTTGCCAACCCCCATGATCGGGTGAAGCTGCGGGTTCTCGGCGCCATAAAGAAAGGTATAGCCGTCTGCGGGCGCCGTATTGACATAGGCTGTCGAAATGGCCCCGGCGCCGCCGGATTTGTTCAACACGATGATTGACTTGCCCAACGCAGCTTCAGCTGCGGGATTTATCGCGCGCGCAACGGTATCGGTTGCGCCGCCTGCGCCCCACATCACCACGCCCAGAACTTCACGTTCCGGGAACTCGGCATGGGCCAAAGTGGCGGACAGGGTCAGCGCGGTCAGCGCTCCAGCCAATTTTCGGATCATCATTCTCTCCCGATGGTTCATTTTTCAGCAATAGCAGATGTTCATCCTGAATTCAGACAGCTCTCTCCGCAGCCTGACCAAACCCGTGGCATGCGGGCAGTCTAACAATCGCCGCATGAATTTCGCCACCAATAAATTCCTGTCGCCAAGGCGGCAACGGCGCCAATGCCAGCGGGGCTCATGCCGCCAATCCGATCGGTGACGGCATGAAACCCTCGTCGCTGATCGAGGATCCTGATCTTCGCGACCGGCCCCAGCGGGCATGGATGGCCTGGACCGACGAGGCGGGCGCCGACGGGCTGACGGATTTCCATGGGCTGCAGGCGATGATTGCGCGCGAGATGCGCGTCGCCGGAGGTTTTCGACGCGCCCTAGGCCCGCACCGCCTTCGTTCCGTCCGTCCCCAGCGCCTCAAGCGCCCTGGCGACGATCTGGGGGGCGTTCATGCCTGCGGTCTCGTACATCTTCGCCGGGCTGTTCTGGTCGATGAAACTGTCGGGGAACGCCATCGGGCGGATTTTCAGGCCATGATCCAGCGCGCCGGTTTCGGCCAGCAATTGCAGCACGTGGGAGCCGAAGCCGCCGACGGCGCCTTCCTCGACGGTCACCAGCGCCTCGTGTTCGCGCGCCAGCCGCAGCACCAGGTCGCGGTCCAGCGGCTTGGCGAAGCGGGCGTCCGCCACCGTGCAGGGCAGCCCCATGGCGTCCAGCTCCTCGGCCGCCTTCAGGCATTCGCCAAGCCTTGCGCCAAAGCTCAGCAGGGCGATCCTGCCGCCCTCGCGGATGATCCGGCCGCGGCCGATCTCCAGCGGCGCGCCGCGTTCGGGCATGTCCACGCCCGTGCCCTCGCCGCGCGGAAACCGGAACGCCGAGGGCCGGTCGTCCAGCGCCGCCGCCGTCGCCACCATATGCGCCAGTTCGGCCTCGTCAGCGGCGGCCATGACCACGAAATCCGGCAGGTTGGCGAGGAAGGCGATGTCGAAGCTGCCCGCATGGGTGGGGCCGTCGGCGCCGACCAGCCCGGCGCGGTCGATGGCGAAGCGCACCGGCAGGCGCTGGATCGCCACGTCGTGCACCACCTGATCGTAGCCGCGTTGCAGGAAGGTCGAATAGATGGCGCAGAACGGCTTCATGCCCGCCGCCGCCAGCCCGGCGGCGAAGGTGACGCCGTGCTGCTCGGCGATGCCAACGTCGAAGCAGCGCTCGGGAAAGCGTTCGGCGAACAGGTTCAGTCCGGTTCCGTCGGGCATGGCGGCGGTGATCGCGACCACCCGGTCATCGTGCTTAGCCTCGGCGATCAGCGCGTTGGCGAAGACCCTGGTGTAGCTCGGGGCGTTCGAAGGCGCCTTTTTCTGCGCCCCGGTGATCACGTCGAAGCGCGCGACGCCGTGATACTTGTCCGCCGCCGCCTCGGCCGGCGCGTAGCCCTTGCCCTTCCTGGTGATGACATGGATCAGGATCGGCCCGTCGGCGCGGGCGCGGGCCATGCGCAGCACCGGCAGCAGCTGGTGCAGGTCATGGCCGTCAATGGGGCCGAGATAGGAAAACCCCAGCTGTTCGAACAGCGTGCCGCCCACCGTCATGCCCTTGAGCGCCTCCCGGGCGCGGCGCGCGCCTTCGCGGAACGGGCCGGGCAGCAGGTTGACCGCGCCCCTGGCGGCGGCTTTCAGGTCCTGGAACGGGGCCTCGGCGTAGAGCCGCGACAGGTAGCTCGACATCGCCCCCACCGGCGGCGCGATCGACATTTCATTGTCGTTGAGGATCACGAACAGCCGCTTGCCCAGATGCCCGGCGTTGTTGAGCGCCTCATAGGCCATGCCCGCCGACATGGCGCCGTCGCCGATCACCGCGATGGCGTCGCCAGTATCAATGCCAATGTCGGCGCCAAGTTCGCGCGCCACGGAAAACCCCAGCGCGGCCGAGATCGAGGTCGAGGAATGCGCCGCGCCGAACGGGTCATACGGGCTTTCGCGCCGCTTGGTGAACCCCGACAATCCGCCGCCGGCGCGCAGGGTGCGGATGCGGTCCCGCCGCCCGGTGAGGATCTTGTGCGGATAGCATTGATGCCCCACGTCCCAGATCAGCTTGTCGCGCGGGGTGTCGAACGCCGCGTGGATGGCGACGGTCAGCTCCACAACCCCGAGGCCGGCGCCCAGATGCCCGCCGGTGACCGAGACCGCCGAGATGGTTTCCTGGCGCAGTTCATGGGCCAGGCGCTCCAGTTCGGAACCGCTCATGGCGCGCAGGTCGGCGGGGCTGGCCACGCGGTCCAGCAGCGGCGTCGCGGGCCGTGGGGGGGGCGGCGTGTGGGCGTCGGTCAAATCCGTCTCCGTCCTCGGCGGGTCGCGCCGCTGATCCAGGGGCGCGCGGTCATGACCGCCGCCGCACCGCGAAGCGCGCGGCCTCGGCCAGCGGCGCCGCGGCGGCGCCAAAGCAGGCCAGATGCGATTCGGCCTGCGCCGCGAGGTCCTCGGCCCGGGACCTGGCGCCGTCGAGGCCGAGAAGCGACACGAATGTGGCCTTGCCCGCCGCCTCGTCCTTGCGCAGGCGCTTGCCGGTTTCGGCCGCGTCGCCCTCCACGTCAAGGATGTCGTCGCGGATCTGGAACGCCAGCCCCATGGCCCCGGCATAGCTTTCGAGCGCCGCGACCGCGTCCGGTCCGGCCCCCGCCAGCAGCGCGCCGGAGGTGGCGGAAAACCCGATCAGCGCCCCGGTCTTGAGGTCCTGCAGCCGGGTGATCTGGTCCAGCGTCAGCGGCGCGGGGGCGCTTTGCGCCGCGATGTCGAGCGCCTGCCCCCCGACCATCCCCGCCGCGCCCGAGGCGCGCGCCAGCCCGGCGATCAGCGCGCAGCGCCGGTCCGGCGCGCCGGTGGCCGGATCGGCGAGGATCTCGAAAGCCAGGCATTGCAGGGCGTCCCCGGCCAGCACCGCGGTGGCCTCGTCCCATTGCACATGCACCGTGGGCTGGCCCCGGCGCAGGTCGTCGTCATCCATGCAGGGCAGATCGTCGTGGATCAGCGAATAGGCGTGCAGGCATTCCACCGCCGCCGCCGCCCGGTCGGCGGCGGCGGGCGGGGCGGCGAACAGCGCCGCGCTCTCGATCGCCAGACACGCGCGCAGGCGCTTGCCGCCGCTCAGCGCGCCGTGACGCATGGCCTCGGCCACGGGGCCGTCGGACGCGGGGGGCAGCAGCCGCTCCAGCGCCGCCGCGGCGCGCGCGGCGTTTCGCGCCAGCCGCGCCGCGAAGCGGTCACCGGATTGCGTCGGCAATGGTTGGCGGGCGGGCAGGGGGCTCACCCGATCTCGACGGGCCGCGCGCTGACGCCGTCGGGGCCCTGCGCGATCTGGGCGACCTTCAGTTCGGCCTCCTGGAGCTTGTTTTCGCAATGCGCCTTCAGCTTCGCGCCGCGTTCATAGAGCGCGATGCTCTCCTCCAGCGGCGCGTCGCCGCTTTCCAGCCGTCCGACCACGGTTTCGAGCGCCGCCATGGCCTCCTCGAAGGTCATTTCGCCAATGGGCTTTTTCTGTTCTTTCGCGTCGTCGGTCATGATTCGCCCCTTCCTCGCGCCGCCAGGACCTCAAGATGCGCCGCCGCGCCCGAGGCCAGCCCCTCCAGATCATACCCGCCTTCGAGTGTCGAGACGACCCGCCCGCGCGCATGATCGCCGGCGATGTCGCAAAGCCGTTCGGTGATCCAGGCGAAATCCTCGGCCTCGAGTTCAAGATTGGCCAGCGGATCCAGCCGGTGGGCGTCGAACCCGGCGGAAATCACGATCAGTTCGGGGGCATGCGCCGCGATGGCGGGCAGCAGGCGGTCCTCCCAGACCGCGCGAAACGCCGCGCCGCCGTCACCGGCGCGCAGCGGCCCGTTGAACACGTTGCCAGCCCCGCGTTCGCTTTCGGCCCCGCTGCCGGGATACAGCGGCATCTCGTGAGACGAACAGAACGCCGCGCGGGGGTCTTCCCACAAAATGTTCTGGGATCCGTTGCCGTGATGCACGTCGAAATCCGCCAGCGCCACGCGGCGCAGGCCGTGCCCATCCAATGCGTGCAGCACGGCGATGGCGGCGTTGGACAGCAGGCAGAACCCCATGGCGCGGACCCGTTCCGCGTGGTGACCCGGCGGGCGGCAGGCGACGAAGGCGTTGGCGGCGTCGCCGCGCATCACCATGTCCACCGCCATGCAGGCCCCCCCGGCGGCGCGGCGGGCCGCGGCGAGCGACCCGGGCGACATGCCGGTGTCCCCGTCGATGGCGGCGAAGCCTTGCGCGGGCGAAGCGGCTTCGAGCGCGTCGAGATAGGCCGCCGGATGGGCGCGCAGCAATTCGTCCCGCGCCGCGCGCCGCGCCGGGACCCGCGTCAGCCTGGCGAAACCCGGCCGCGCGAAAACCGCGTCGAGCGCGCGCAGCCGGTCGGGCCGCTCCGGGTGCCCCGGCGGGTTGCGATGGTCAAGCCCCGCTTCGTGAGTGATCAACGCCGTGCTCATGTGGCCTCCCGTTTCCGTCGCCGCATCCGCCTGCGGGGCGGTTCGCGATCCGCCATTGGCGGCTCAGACCATCTCGATGTCGAGTCCAAGGTCGAGCGTCCCCGCCGCCATGGTGATTTTCGACGTGGAGACGTAATCCACCCCGGTCGCCGCGATCGCCGGCACCGAATCCAGATCGACCCCGCCCGAGGCTTCGAGCTTGGCGCGCCCGGCGTTCAGCGCCACCGCCCGGCGCAGATCCTCGACGCTGAAATTGTCGAGCAGCACCGCCTCGACCCCGGCGTCCAGCGCCTCGGCGAACTGGGCGAGCGTGTCCACCTCGAGCTCGATCGCCACCAGATGCCCGGCATAGGCGCGCGCCGCCGCCACCGCTTCGGGCACGCCGCCGGCGACCGCGATGTGGTTGTCCTTGATCAGGATGGCGTCGTCGAGTCCGAAGCGATGATTGGCCCCGCCGCCGCAGCGCACCGCGTATTTTTCGAACGCCCTCAGCCCCGGCGTGGTCTTTCGCGTGCAGCAGATGCGCGCCTGGCCATTGGCGGCGGCGACGAAGCGGGCGGTGTGGCTGGCGATCCCCGACAGGTGGCAGAGATAATTCAGCGCCACCCGCTCGCCGGCCAGGATGGCCCGGGCGTTGCCCGTGACCCGCAGCACGGTCCGGCCGGGGGCGACGGTCTCGCCATCGCCCGCCAGCGTTTCGACCGAGAGCCCGGCGCGCTGCATTCCGAACGCGGCGCGGCAGAAATCCAGGCCGCAAAGCGCCCCGCCGTCCCGCGACGCGATCACCGCCCGCGCGGTGGCTTCCGGGGCGATGGTGGCGGCGCTGGTGATGTCGCCGGCGCGGCCCAGATCCTCGCGCAGCGCCGCGCGCACGGCGTCCTCGACCAGCACCGGGGGCAGGGTGGCGGGATAGGGGCGGCGGGCGCTGGGGTCTGTCACGTCGGATGTCCTTCGGTTGGCCGGGGCGCGGCGTCTGCAACCTGCCGCCCCGGCGCGCCGGACGCAACCCGGCGCCGCTCAGTCCACGACGTCGCGCAGCGATTCCAGATGCGGGGCCACGTCGCGGGCGTCGATCGCGGCCTCGCGCACCAGCCAGTCGAAATGCCGGGCCATCAGCCCGACGCGGCCGCTTTCGCGAAACGCCAGGTAATGCTGCCCCAGATAGATCACCGCGATGCGCCGCCCGAACACGGTGATCGGCGCGCTGAACACCCGGCGCGCGTCGAACAGGAACAGCCGCAGCGACGGATACAGCGCCGCGCAGGTCGCGGCCATGCGCGCCAGCTGCGCGTCGCGCGCGCCGGCGTCGAGCCCGCGATAATACCCGACGCCGCGGGCGAAAACGTCGAGTTCATGCAGCGGCATGGCGATTTCGTAATCCGAACCGCCATCCTGCATCCAGTCGATGCGGTCCCGCATGGCGCCGATCGCCTGATCCGGGGTCTTGCCCAGCGATTCGATGTATTCCCAGCGCATCACCTCGGCGGTCTTCAGCAGATCCGGCATGGCCGCGGGCACATGGCGGATCTTGGCGCCCGCCGCCTCCTGATGCCATTCGAACAGCTGTTGGTCCGAAGGCGCGCGCGCCGCCTCGGTCATGCGCACCGCGGCGGCGAGCACGTCGCCCGGGCGCTCGGGCCGGTCGGTGAGCCCCAGCAGCCAGTCGGCGCTGATGCCCAGCGCCCCGGCGCAGTCGGCGGCCAGATGCGCGCCGGGCAGCCGGTCGCCCTCGCCCCCGAGGATCTGGGATATCGTCGAGCGGTCCGCGCCCACGGCGCGCGCCAGCCCGCTGCGGGTCATCCCGGCGCGGGCCATGGCGTCTTTCAGCCTGTCGCGAAACATCCGCGCCCGGGCGGCTTTGCTGATTGTTGCATCCATTGAGGTTTTTTATCACCGAACAGGTGAATATGCGACGAATATTCAGAATAGCGCCGCGCCGCCCGGCGCGCTATGGCGGTGGGCGCGCCCCCCGGGACCCACCCGGGCGAACCCCGACAGCGTGCCGGGCGGGCGCGCAACCGCATGACGGGAGGCGCATGGATGGATGACGGGAAACGCCTGCTGGCCAAGGCGCTGACCTGGCAGGTCATGGGGCTGGTCTCGATGACCGCGCTGGGCTGGGCCTTCACCGGATCCCCGGGCCTTGGCGGCGCCCTGGCGCTGACCTCGGGGGCGGTGGGCTTCGCGAGCTACCTGCTGCACGAGCGGCTCTGGGATCGGGTCGACTGGGGGCGCGGCGGGAAAAGGCGGCGGTCCTGAACCGTCGCGGCGTCAGGGCGGAGTCGCTTTTCCCGCCCCTCGTTTGCGGGGAACAAGGGGGGCGTGGCGTCGCATGGCGCATCAATATCGACGGCGAGACCCCGATGACCGTTTTGCCCGCCGCTCAGACGCCCCCGCGTGTCCCCCGCATGCATGTCAAGGCGTGCAGCCGCCGCTGAATCGCGAAAGCGCGGAGGCGGCGCATGATCCTCGTCTCCACGATCCCCATCGCCGAGCCCCTGACCGCGCGCGCCTTCGCGCCCTTCGGACATGTGATCGAGGCCGATCCCTCCACCGCGCAGACAGTCGATGACGGCTGCGGCATCCGCTATCGCGCGCTCGCGGCGCTGCATTTCTCCGGCGCCGCCGGGGCGCTGTCGATTTTTCGCGGCCCAGCGCCTGTTCCGCTGTCGCGGCGATCAGGGGGTGCAGTATGGGCGCGGGGTGTGGCATCATCCGCAGATCGTGCTGGGGCGGGCGCGGGATTTCCTGATCGCCGACCGGGAAAATCCGGCCCGCAACCGCGAAACGGTCCGCTTGCCCGAGGTGGTGGCGCTGGCGCCTTGACACCCGGGGCAGGCCGGCGCCCCCGGGCGCGCCGCGCATGACGGGAGAAACGCTATGGGCATCGTCTATCTGATCATCATCGGGGCCGCGGCGGGGCTGATCGCCTCGCGGGTGCTGAATGTGCGCATGGGGCTGCTGCAAACCATCGCCGTGGGCGTGCTCGGCGCGGTGATCGGCGGTTTCGCGCTGCGCATGCTGCTGGGCATGATGGGCATGCTCGGCGGCCTGGTCGGGGCCGTGCTCGGCGCCATTCTGGTGCTGTGGCTCTGGCAGCGGTTTTTCATTCGGCGCCGCTGATGCGGCGATCCGCGGTCCGGTCCGGCCGCGCCAGTCTCGGGCGGCCCGCGGCCTCGGCCGACACCGCCGCCTCGACGATCATCTCGCGCCCCTCGACGCGGGCGCGGCGGATCTGGCAGGCGATGCGGATTCGCACGCTTGCGGCCCCGGCTTTCGCGGCGTCGGCGGCGGCGGTCTCGCGCAGATGCGCCTCGGTCGCGGCGCGGGCGGCGTCGAAATCGGCGAAATCCCGGGGCGCGCCGCCGATCAGCACCCGGTAGCGGCCCTCGCTCGGCTGGGTGATCACCGCGCGCCGCGTCACCCGCACGCTGCCCGCCACCGCGCCCACGGCATTGGCCACGTCGGCGTGATCGGGGATCAGCGCCTCGGCCCCGAGCAGATCCGCCGCCGCCCGGTGATGCAGCCCCGCCGAGGCCCCGAGCCCCACCAGCGGCATGGTCAGATCAAGGCGGGGGCGCAGCAGCCCGTCGCGCCGCGCCAGCGCCGCCGCCGCCAGCGGCGAGCGGCTCAGCCCCGGCGCGAATCCGTCCTCGGCCAGCGCGGTTTCCAGCACCGCCTCGGCGGAGCGCCGCGCCACCAGGTCCAGCAGGCGGCGCGAAACGGTCTCGGCGTCGGGCGCCGCCGCGCGCCCGCCGCCGCCGCGCTGGCGCGCCAGCAGCCTTGCGCCGCGCCGCGCCGCGCCTGCATCCCAGCCCGTTTGCAGCCCCAGCACATGCGCGGCGTCGGTGGGCGTGAAGGCGGCGATTCGCACCAGCCCCCGCGCCGCGAGCCGCGCCGCCGCACCGGCGTCCCGGCGCCCGCCGGCAAGCGCCTCCAGCGCCAGGGGCCCATCGGCCAGCCGCGCCATGATCCCGGCCTCGCGCGGCGGCAGCCCGGCGGGGGCGGGCCCCGCGGCGTTCAGGAACCGCCCGTCGGTGTCCATGGGGCGCGCGGCGTTGAGCTGGGCGTCGAGCATGACGTTCAGCGCCGGATGCCGGCGCGCCAGCAGGCACAGCGGCAGCGCCCGGCCCGGTCCCAGCGTCAGCGTCGCGTCGAGCCCCTCGGCGATCATCCGCGCGTCGCTGTCGCCGCCAAGCCCGTGGGTGGCCATGGCCACCGCCTCGACCATGGTGGCGTGGCCGCCGACCCGCGCCCCGTCGGCGTCAAGCCGCGGGCGCCCGTCGCGCAGCACCCCGATATCGGTGGTGGTGCCGCCGATGTCGGCGACCACCGCGTCGGCGCGCCCGGTCAGGAACCCGGCCCCGACCAGCGAGGCGGCGGGGCCCGACAAGATGGTCTCGATGGGCCGGGCGCGGGCGAACGCCGCGCCCGCCAGCGCCCCGTCGCCGCGCACCACCATCAGCGGCGCGGCGATGCCGAGATGGTCGAGCAGGTCTTCGACGGCGCCGATCAGCCGGTCGATCACCCCGATCAGCCGGGCGTTCAGCAGCGTGGTGAGCGCGCGGCGCGGCCCGCCGACCCGGGCGGACAATTCGTGCGAGCAGGTGACCGGCAGCCCGGCGCGCGCGCGGATCAGATCCCGCGCCGCCAGTTCATGCGCCGGATTGCGCACCGAAAACTGCCCGGCCACCGCAAAGCCGCTGAGCGGGCGGCCGACGGCGGCGGCGGTCTGCATGGCGGCGGCGATTTCGGCGTCCAGTTCATCGAGATCCAGGGCCGCCGCCGCCTCGCCCGAGGCCGCGTGGCCGCCCGCGACCCGGATCGCCGGATCCTCGCCCAGCGCCGCGCCCAGCCCGGCGCGCGACAGCGCGGCGTCGCCAAAGCCGATGAGGATCAGGCCCACGGGATCGCCGCGCCCCTCGACCAGCGCGTTGGTGGCCAGCGTGGTGGACAGCGAAACCAGCGCGATGTCCGCTGGCGAGATCCCCGGGGTCGCGGCGTTCCGGGGCGCCGCCCCGTCCCCGTCCCCGTCCCCGCCCCCGCCGTCTTCGCCTGAAAGCGCCGCGCGCACGGCGCGGGCGACGCCGATCGACAGGTCGTGATGGGTGGTCAGCGCCTTGGCCTTGGCCAGCACCGCGCGATCGCGCGGCGCCGCGTCGTCGAGGATCGCCGCGTCGGTGCAGGTGCCGCCGGTGTCGACGCCAAGAAGCAGGGCCATGACGACGCCTCCCCAATACCCCAGAATCCACCGTTGCGCCGCGAAACCGCCGCGCCGCACGGGCTTACACGCCGCCAGCGGCGCTGGCGAGCGGCTTTGCGGCGGCGATCCGTCGATTTTGACGCATTGCTCGGGCGCGGCTATCGCGGCGCGCGGGTCTCTGTCATGATGGGCGCGCAACCGTATGGAGAGCCCCATGAACAAGATGTCACTGATCTGCGCCGCCGCGCTCGCCGGTCTGGCGCCGCTGGGCGCCTCGGCGCAGGGCGAGGCCGACCTGTCCGCCGCCTTCGCCAAGGCGGACGAGAACGCCGACGGCTATGTCGACGTGAACGAGTATGTGGCGTATGTGGTGTCCGTTTACGCGACGTTGGACAAGAACCGCGACGGCGAAGTGTCGGCGCGGGATGTGCCGAACGTGGATGCGGCGCGGTTCGCCCGAATCGACCGCAGCGGCGACGGCATGGTGTCGCTTGGCGAGGCGGTGGCCGAGCGCATGATCGTGTTCTTCGACGTGGACGGCAATCGCGACGGGGTGCTGACGTTGAGCGAGTTGCTTGATTTCGAGGCTGGAGCGGGAAGCTGAGGAGATGACGATGTTCACGATCAATTCAGGCCGGACGGCGCGTCGCGCCGCGACGGGGGCGCTGGCGCTGTCCATGGCGGCGCTGGCGGCGTGTTCGAATTCGCCCGAGGACAAGAAGCTGCGCGGGCAGGTGATCGGCGGCGCCACCGGCGCGGCGGTCGGATCGCTGTTTGGCGGCGGCAGCGGGAAGATCGTGGCCACCGGCGCCGGCGCGGTGCTCGGGACCATCGCCGGGGGCAAGATCGCCGAGGGCATGTAGCGCGGCCCGGGACGCGACGGTTTCGGGGCTCGCCGTCCGCGCGGGCGGCGGCGACCGATCGACGGGGCGCCGCGCCCGCGCGCATTGCAATGCCGCGCCAAATCATCATATTCCGCTTCGAGCACAGGAGCGGCGGGACGCATGCACAATTATCTGGATTTCGAAAAAGGCCTGGCCGAGATCGAGGGCAAGGCGACGGAGCTGCGCGCGCTGGCGCTGCGCGATCCGAAAATGGCGGTCGAGGACGAGGCCGCCGCGCTTGACGAACGCGCCGCGCAGCTGCTGCAGGACCTCTACGCCGATCTGTCAGCCTGGCAGAAATGCCAGGTGGCGCGCCACCCGTCGCGCCCGCATGCGCTGGAATACATCGAGGCGCTGTTCACCGATTACGTGCCGCTGGCGGGCGATCGCGGCTTTGCCGAAGATCTGGCGGTGGTCGGCGGGCTGGCCCGTTTCGACGACAAGCCGGTGGTGGTGTTCGGCCATGAAAAGGGCGCCGACACCAAATCCCGGCTGCAGCGCAATTTCGGCATGGCCCGCCCCGAGGGCTACCGCAAGGCGGTGCGTCTGCTGAACCTGGCCGAACGCTTCGGCCTGCCGGTCGTCACCCTGGTCGACACCGCCGGCGCCTATCCGGGCAAGGGCGCCGAGGAGCGCGGCCAGGCCGAGGCGATCGCGCGATCGACGGCCAAATGCCTTGAAGTCGGCGTGCCGCTGGTCTCGGTGATCATCGGCGAGGGCGGGTCCGGCGGCGCGGTGGCCTTCGCCACCGGCGACCGGCTGGCGATGCTGGAGCATTCGATCTATTCGGTGATCACGCCCGAGGGCTGCGCCTCGATTCTGTGGAAAGATCCCGACAAGATGATCGACGCCGCCGAGGCGCTGCGCCTGACCGCGCAGGATCTGCAGAAGCTCGGGGTCGTCGACGTGGTGATCCCCGAACCGGTGGGCGGCGCGCAGCGCGACCGCGCCGCGGTCATCGCCGCGGTGGGCAAGGCCATCGCCGGGATGCTGGCCGGGCTCGAGGGCAAGACCCCGGCGCAGCTGCGCAAGGCCCGGCGGCGCAAGTATCTGGGCATGGGCGCCCATGCGCTGACCTGAGCGGCTTGACGCCGGTCGCCTGCCCGGCCCGGGGGCGTTCATGCTTGCAAGCCGCATATGGACCGCTGTCAATTTTCGCCACTATCAATTCATCTCCGGTTCAGGTAAAGGTTAACGGTTCGTTAACCTACTGGAGAGTGACACATGCTTGAGTTTTCAGTCGCAGGCGCTGCGGTTGCGTTCATGACGCTGGCGTCGTCGCCGGCAAGCGCCCTCGAAGCGGTCTTGCCGCCGCGTTTCACCGAAACCTTTGACGCGACGGTGATCAACGGGCCGGACGAATTTCTCGATACGCAGGGCTTTGGGTCATTCTCCTATTTCATCGAAAGCGTGCCCGCGACCGGCGCCTTCACGCTTACGCCGGCGCTTGGCCTGAAACTCGATCTCGCCATTTTCGGGCAGGTGTTCATCGAAACCGACGACCTCGATCATCCGGCCTTCCCGGCGGCGCATTTTTTCGACGGCGTCTTCGACTCCCTCGATTACGTGGTGCTCGATCAGGGGGACCTGATCGCCCGGGACGGCGTTTTCAGCATTTCGTTCGAGGCATTCGGCGGCATCGACATCGACGCCAGATCGCAATTCGCCGCCGGGCCGGGCGTGCAGGCGGCGCTGCCGGATTACAGTCTCGGTCTGGCGATCAACGCCGTGGCGCCGCCGCCGCCCCTGATCGCGCCGGCGCCGCTGCCCGCCGCCCTGCCGATGTTCGCCGCGGCGCTGGCGCTGGGCGGGATCGTGGCGCGGCGGCGGGCGAACGTCGGCTGACGCCGCGCCGCGGCGCGGTTCAGCGGCGCGGCTTGACGCGCCGGGTGGGGGCCGCGGCGGCCGGGTCCTCGGGCCATGGGTGGCGCGGATAGCGGCCGCGCATGTCCCGGCGCACATCGGCGTAGGAGGTCTTCCAGAATCCCGGCAGATCGGCGGTGGTCTGCACCACGCGCCCGGCGGGCGACAACAGATCGAGGAGCAGCGCAACCCGCCCGTTGCAGATCGTCGGGTGGGTCGCAAGGCCGAACAGTTCCTGCAGGCGAATGGCGATGGCGGGCGGATCGCGGTCGTAATCCACCGGCGCTTTCGTGCCCGTGGGGGCGGTGAAGCGCGCCGGCGCGGCGGCGTCCAGCGCCCTGGTCTGCGCCCAGTCCAGCGTCCCGCCGAGGATCGCCGCAATATCCAGCCGCGCCAGATCCCCCGCCCTGCGCGCTCCGCCCAGATGCGGGGTCAGCCAATCGTCGAGCGTCGCCAGCAGCGCCGCGTCGGACCAGTCGGGCAGGCTGGTCTCGCCGCCTTGACGCGCATGGGCGACCCGCGCGCGCAGGCGCCTGGCGGCGCCCGTCCAGGGCAGCGCCGCCAGCCCCAGATCGCGCACCCCGTCGGCCATGGCGGCGGCGCGGGCCGGTTCGGGCGCATCGCGCCAGACGCGATCTTCAAGCGCCAGCGCGCCCAGCATCCTGCGGATGCGGGCGGCGACGGCGCGGTCGCGCGGGCGCCATTCGCAGACATGGATTTCGGCGATGCGTTCGGCGAACAGGGTCTCCAGATCGGCGCGGGCGATGGGCGCCGCGCGGCGGATGCGGGCCTCGCGCCGGTCGCCGTCGGTGTCGGCGACGGCGATCAGCGTCTGGGCGGCGAGCGGGTCCTCGGCGGCCAGCGCCGCGCCCTTGCCCGAGGCCAGCAGATAGCGCACCGGCGCCCCCGGCTTGCGCCCTGACCTGGGTTCGGGGCGGCGCATGGCGATGCGGTCGGGATAGGCGATGGCCAGCAGCGGGCCGATGGCGTCGAGAGTTCTCGAGTCATCATTTTTCTTGTCGCGGGGCGTGCGCCGGGCGCCCCCGCCAGACGCCGCGCCTCTGGCGGTCCCATTCGATATCGCGCCTTTGGCGGTCCCATTCGATATCGCGCCTTTGGCGCGCAGCCGCTTCGCGCCCTCGCGGATCCGCGCCAGCACGCCGGGATCGGCGGCCAGCGCGCCGCCGGCGGCGAAGCGGCGCGGGTCGCGCAGGGCCTCGATGCGCAATGACAGGTCGGCGGGGGCGCGGGCGGGCAACGGGTCGCGCTGCTCCAGCAGCGCCGCGAGATCGGCGGCCAGCGCCGCATCCGCCCCGGCCTCGCCCGCCCGCAGCAGCATATGGCCGAGGCGCGGATGCACGGGCAGCTTCGCCAACCGCCGCCCATGCGCGGTGGGGCGGCCCGCCGCGTCCAGCGCCGCAAGCTCGCGCAGCAGCTCGCGCGCCGCGGCCAGGGCCGCATCGGGCGGCTGGTCCAGAAACGCCAGATCGCCCGCCGCCGCCCCCCAGATCGCCAGTTCCAGCGCCAGCGGCGCCAGATCGGCCTCCAGGATCTCCGGGCGCGGATAGGGGATCAGCCCGCCTTCCTCGCCCCTGGTCCAGAGCCGAAAGCACAGCCCCGGCGCCAGTCGTCCGGCGCGGCCGCGGCGCTGTTCGGCCTCGGCGCGGGTGACGTTTTCGGTGACCAGGCGGCTCATGCCCGAGCCGGGATCGAAGCGCGCGCGCCGCGCCCGGCCGCCGTCGATGACGATGCGCACCCCCTCGATGGTCAGCGAGGTCTCGGCGATGGCGGTGGCGAGCACCAGCTTGCGCCGCCCGTCCGCCGCCGGGGTCAACGCCGCACGCTGCCTCGCGAAGGCCATGGCGCCGTAGAGCGGGCGAATGTCCACGTCATCGGGCAGGCGCCCGGCGAGCCGGCTCTGCACCCGCGCGATTTCGCCGGCGCCGGGCAGGAAGGCGAGCGCGCTGCCGGGCGCGCCCTGCATGGCCTCGACGATCAGGTCGGCCATGGCGTCTTCGAAACCCGCAGTCGATCGGGACCCGCGTCGGTCGGGGCGCCGCCAGGTGCGGGCCAGCCAGCGGGTTTCGACCGGATGGACGCGCCCCTGCGAGGAAATCACCGGCGCATCGCCCATCAGCCGCGCCACGCCGCCCGCGTCCAGCGTCGCCGACATGGCGAGGATGCGCAGGTCGTCGCGCAGGGCCTCCTGCGCCTCCAGCGCCAGCGCCAGCCCCAGATCGCCGTTCAGCGAGCGCTCGTGGATTTCATCGAATATCAGGGCCGACACTCCGGCAAGCTCCGGGTCGGATTGCAGCATGCGCGTGAGAATGCCCTCGGTGACGATCTCGATGCGGCAATCGCGCCCGACCCGGGTCTCGCCCCGTATCCGGTAGCCGACCCGCCGGCCCACGGATTCGCCCAGCAGCGACGCGATGCGTTCCGCGGCCGATCGCGCGGCGACGCGGCGCGGCTCCAGCATCAGGATGCGCCCGGCGACCCAGGGCGCGTCGAGCAGGGCGATGGGAACCAGCGTGGTCTTGCCCGCGCCCGGCGGGGCCTCGAGCACCGCGTTGGACCCGGCGGCGAGCGCCGCCAGCAGCGCGGGCAGCGCGGTTTCGACCGGAAGGCCGGTTTCAGGCAGGCTGGACATGGGCGCCTGTCTAGCCGTTCAACCCCAGGGGCGGCAACGGCCGCGCCCCGCGATCAAGCAAAAGAATCGGGCGCGCAAAGGACTCAGGCGCGCAAGGGACTCAGTTGCGGCGCAGGGCGACGGCGCGGCCCCATTCGGTGTCCACCTCGATGCGGCGCAGACGGGCGCCGCCATTGGGCAGTTCGGCGAAATACAGGCGGAAAGGGATGTCCTGGGCGTCGAGATCCCTGGGCCGGTAGCCGGCGACGCGGGTGAATCGCGCCCGACACAGGATTTCGCCATTGCGCGCGCGCGGCGGGTCGAGCGAGATGCGCGAGCGCCGCCGCCCGTCGAACACGTCGACGTCGCGCGCGCAGATCTCGGCCAGCGGCGCGGGGCGCAGCAGCGCCGCGGCGGCGCTCAGCGGGTCGAGCGCCCCGACCTGCGCGGCGGGGTCGATCTCGTAGGGTTTCTTCTTGAATGGCGGGTCGCTTTTCACCTTGCGCGGCGCGGCGAGGCCGAATTCGATGCTGAGCCGCTGTTTCTTGCCGCCGAACGACCCCTTGGCCGAGAACCTGCGCGGGCGCAGCGCGGTCCCGCGTTCAAGCCCCGGATCTGCGCCCCGCGCGGTGGCCTTGTAGGAGGCGGCGTAGAACAGCCCGACGATGCCGGCGGTGCTCGCCGCCGAGCGGGCGATGTAGGCGCCGTCGCCGAAACCCATGGTCAGGCGCAGGTCGCCCGCCCTGACGCCGCCGAAATAGAGATCGAATCGCACGTCGTCGCGCAGGGTGGCGGCGGACCAGAGATCGGCGGCGCGCGCGGCGCCGGGGTCGAGACCGGCCGGCGGCGGGGCCGCGCGTCCGGCGGGCGCCGCCAGCGCCAGCAGCGCGACCGCCGCCGCGACAAGGCGGCGCGGCCCCGGCCGGGCGCCGGGCCGGGGTGGTGGGGGCGCGGGCGGGGGCCCGGGGGGGTTAGGGGCCGGGGGCGGGTCGGGGCGCGCCGCCCGGGGGGGGCTCG
>NZ_JBWOMN010000134.1:0-24911 GCF_056449545.1 Oceanicella sp.
CCGCCGCTCACCCCGCCCGCTTCCCGGCCGCGCCCGTTTGGCGACCGGCGGCGTCGCGCGCCTCCCGCGAAAGCGCGAAATCCTCCAGCATCTCGGCCATGTCGCGGGATTTCAGCAGCGCCGCCGCCTGCCGCCAGGGCAGCCATTCGCGGGTGCGGTGGCGCTCCTCCCACTCCGCCTCGGGCAGCAGCGCCTCGACCCGCATCTCGAACACCTCGACCGAGCAGACGGCGCCCCATTTTTCAAGCTCGCAGCGGCCCAGCGGCCCGGTCTTGATCTCCCCCAGCGCCCCGGCCTCCTCGCGCGCCTCCATCTCGGCGCTCTGCGCCGCGGTCATGCCGGGCTCGTGCACGCCCTTGGGGATGATGTGGTTGCGCGCGCCGCTTGAGCGGGTGATCAGCACCTCCATCCCGTCCGCGCCCTCGCGCCACGGAATCACCGCCGACTGACGGTAGCAATACTGCGCCCGCGCCCGCCGCCCGGGTTCCCCCGGAAAGGGAAAATCCAGCGGCAGCTCGCACACATGCAGCACCCGGCGCAGCCACGCCGCCCGCCGCCCGGCGCCGATGTCGCCCCGCCCGAGCGTCGCCCAGCGCCCCGGCACCTCCAGCATGGCCAGCGAGGCCGGCCGCAGCCCCGCGGCCTGCGGCCCGGTCAGCCGCCAGACCAGCGCCGACAGCCCCGGATTATGGCCCACGATCAGCACGTTGCGCGCCTCCATGGGAATGCCGGCGATGACGGCGAGCAGATCCTCCGGCGTCGCCTCCCAGATCCGCGCGTCATGGCGGATATCCGGCAGCCGCGTCGGATCCATGGCCTTGTGCATGCGCTCCGCGCTCTGGCGCGCCCGGCGCGCGGGCGAGGCGACGACCAGATCCGGGACCAGCCCCCGTTCGGCAAGAAACAGCCCCACGCGCTCCGCGTCGCGCCGCCCGACATCGGTCAGTTCCCGCGCGGCGTCGCCCTCGGAGGCATGGAGTTCGGCCTCGCCATGGCGAAGCAGCAGCAGATTGCGACTCATGGCGCGCAATCTAGCGTTCCCCGCGGCGAGGTCGAGAGCGTATCGCGCCGCGCCCCGGCGTCGGCGCGACCCGTGGCCCGCGAGACCCAGAACCGATTCGCCGCATTCGCCCGGCCCGCGCGAATCGCCGCCCCGCGCCCAGGTCGGCGCGAAATGAATTTCGCCCGGCAAGACCGCCGGCGCGGCCCCGCGCGGGCGGTTTCCGTCGGTCCCGGCTGGGCGGCATTAGATGAACAGGATGAACGCATTGGGATTTTTCCCCAAGGTTTCCGCCGCCTACGGCGCTCCGATCCGGGCGCTGCCAAATATCCCGAAACCACCCGATCTCTCCACCTCAAGCATTGAAAATATAGCGAAATTTTTATGAATGCCTTGACGTTGCAAGGGAAGTGATGAACGATAATTGAATATTGACGAATGCCGGTTGTTAATCCGTGTGATGTCTTTCCAGTGCGCTTTCCTTGTATCCGTTTCGCGTCCCCAAACCCCGACTGGCGCCAGCGAGCGGACGCGACGATCCGCGATCACTGCGAGAGCCTGTCCATGCCGGCCATAGGCCGGATCAAAGCGGATTGCGGATTGTTGTCATGAAGACCATCGACAAGCTCATTGAAGACATCATCGACGGCGAGGCCATGAAGGCGCCGCTGTTCACCCTCGCTTACGAGGACCGGATCCACGGCCGTCGCGGCGAGGTGCGCCACGCCGCCGCCAGCATCATCTACAGCGAATTCGACACCCGCATGTCCCGGCACATGCACGTCACCGGCGCGGCCGCCTTTCCGACCATCGAGGTCACCACCGGTTTCCGCCCCGCCGACGGATCGGACGAGCCGCGGACCTCGACCGGGGTCGCGCCCACCATCCTCGACGCGCTGATCGGCATCGGCGAAAGCGCCACGCGCGGGCGCGACAGCGTCGAGATCAGCCTCGGCTACGGCGGCGCGGCGCCCGGGAACGGGGATGGCGGGGACGGCGCGCGGCGCATCGTGTTCGACCGCGACATGCTGGACGCCATCCGCATCGCCCGTCAGGCGCTGCACGCCACGGCGGATCCGGTCATGTGCCGGGTGTCCAGCGACCTGCTCGGCGCCACGGTGTTCCTGCCCGGCAGCGAGGACGCGGTGCTGTTCGAGGCGGATTTCACCCGCGCCATGCTGACCGTGCCCGCCCGCGGCCTCGACGCCGATCAGGCGATCCGGGTGCCGCTGTTCAATTTCGAACGCGAATGCAGCGAGACCCCGGCGCTGGTCGCGCGCATGCGCGTGGTGCGCGACATGCTGATGCGCAGCCGCAAGCAGGCGGTGGACGATTTCTGCCGCTACGCCGAACGCGAGGTCACAGAGATCGACCTGTCGCTGCGCGACCGCCGCCTGACCGGGTTCCGCCGCGAGATCGCGCAGGACCTGGTGGGGCGCCTGAAGCTCGCATTCGGCGACGGCCTGCGCGGATTGTCGCCGCATGCGCGCCTGCTCGCCTTCGACTGGGCCGCCGGGGATGACGAGCCGCCCGAGGACGGACCGGCCTCCGATCGACTGGTCACGGCGGGACGGCCGGTGGCCGCGGAATAGGCGCGCAAGGCTTTTCGCGCCGCGATGCGGGAATGCGCCGGGACGCCCCCCGGCGCGCCGCGCGCCCCGGGCTTGACCCGGGACCGCCTGGCTGCAAGGCCGGGCGCCGGGCGCCGGATGTCAGCCGCAGCCGCCCAGCGCGGCGATCTGCATGGGCGCGGTGCTCACGCCAAGCGCCCGGCAGATCGTATAGGGCAGATCGGGATTGTTGAGGGTGTAGAAATGGATGTGCTTCACCCCCTGGCCGATCAGTTCGTCGCATTGTTCGGCGCAGATCGAGGTCGAGAGCAGCTCCGTCACCCCCATCTCATCGGCGTTCTCGTAGGCCTTGCGCATCCAGTCGGGCACCGAGGCCCGGCAGCGCGCGGCGAAATTGCTCATCTTGCGGAAATTCTCGATCGGCAGCACGCCGGGGATGATCGGCGCGTCGATCCCGGCCTTTTCCGCCGCGTCGAGGAAGCGGAAATAATGGTCGTTGTCGAAGAAGAACTGGGTGATGGCGTTGTCGGCGCCGGCGTCGAGCTTGCGCTTCAGATTTTCCAGATCCGCCTTCAGGTCGGCGCTGTCGGGGTGGCGTTCGGGATAGGCGGCGACGGAGATCGCGAAATCGCCGGCCTCGCGGAGCCCGGCCACCAGTTCGGCGGCGTTGCGAAAGCCGTCCGGGTGCGGTTCGAACCCAGCCGCGCCCTTCGGCGGATCGCCGCGCAGCGCCACGATGCGCCGGGCGCCGAGCTTGGCGTAGCCCCGCGCCACGTCCAGCGTGGCCCGCCGCGAGGCGCCGACGCAGGTCAGATGCCCCGCCACCGTCAGCCGCGCGCGGTCGCGGATGGTGAGGATCGCCGCCATGGTCCGGTCCCGCGTCGCGCCCCCCGCGCCATAGGTCACGGAGACGAATTTCGGCCCCAGCGGCGCCAGGCGCTCCACCGAGCGCCACAGGCGCAGGGTCGCTTCCGGCGTGGCCGGCGGGAAAAACTCGAATGAAACGTCGAAATCCGAATCGGATGACATGGTCTTCTCCAGGCTCGCGACGGCGCGGCGCGGCATGCGCGGGCGGGCAAGCGGAATTTCCTGCAAACTAGGGGCTGGAATGCGACGATTCAACTGCTAAATACGACGCAGGGTTGTGGCTGCGCCGTCACCATGGCGCGACGCGACGCGGTATGTCGCGAACGGCCCGCATGAAGTCGCTCGAATGCGCTCATCATCGCCCAGCCGGCCCTATCCGGGTTTTGAGGCCGATGACGCGGCGCCTGCACGAAACACCGCCCGGGGAGACACCGCTTGGCAAAGATCACCATCGTATACTGGCGCGACATCCCGGCGCAGGTGATCGCCGGCGGTCGCCGCCGGGGGGCCAAGAAACAGCTGCCCGAGCGGTTCGAGCAGGCCATCGACCGCTGCGCCATGAAGATCGGGGCGCGGGATTCAGACGCCTATCTGGCCGAATGGCGGCGCGGCGCGCCCTACGAGGTCGAAGGCGACGACGCCGAGGCCGTGGCGGCGGAGGCCGCGCGGATCGAGACCGAATACGATCCGGCGCGGATCCGCGCGCTGATCGAAACCGAGGGCTGGGCGACGGCGCCCGCCTGACAGGGATTGCGAATCGCCGCGCCCGCGGCGGGACCCCGACGCCGCGCAGGCGGTGACAATCTGGTCGCGGAGGAGCGACTGTGGCAGCCACTGGCGACGCCAGGCTTGGAGAATGGCTCATGAGCAAGGTGCTGGATTTCTTTGGCAGGCGGCCCGCCCGGCCCGACGCCGGGCCCGAGTCGCGGATCGGCGATCTCGCCGGGTTCCTGCAGGGGTTCTCGATCGAGGTGATGCCGCGCACCGCCGAGAAGATCGACAGCTTCGCGGCGATCCTGCCCGCGGGCACCCGGGTCTACGTCGCCCATATCGACGGCACGCCGATCGAGGACATGGTCGCCGCCGCCCGGCGCATCGCCGCCGAGGGATTTCCGGTGATGCCGCATTTCCCGGCCCGCATCATCGCCGACAAGGCGATGCTGGGCGACTGGATCGCCCGCTACCGGGGCGAGGCCGGGGTCGATCAGGCGCTGCTGCTCGCCGGCGGGCTGGACGCGCCCAGGGGCGCGTTCGAGACGTCCATGCAGCTGCTGGACTCCGGGCTGTTCGACGGCTTCAAGCGACTGCACGTGGCCGGGCACCCGGAGGGCAACCGCGACATCGACCCCGACGGCTCGGACCGCGCGGCGATGGAGGCGCTGCGCTGGAAACAGGCGTTTTCCGAACGCACCGACGCGCAGATGGCCATCGCCACGCAATTCTGCTTCGAGGCCGCGCCGGTGATCGAATGGGCCGACCGGCTGAAGGCCGAGGGCATCGAACTGCCGATCCATATCGGCGTCGCCGGTCCCGCGAAGCTGCAGACGCTGGTGAAGTTCGCGCTGGCCTGCGGGGTCGGGCCATCGCTGCGGGTGCTGCAACGCCGCGCCAGGGACGTGACCAAGCTGCTGCTGCCCTTCACGCCCGAAGACATCCTGCGCGATCTGGCCGCGCACAAGGCCGCGCATCCCGATTTCGGCGTCGAATCGGTGCATTTCTTCCCGCTGGGGGGCATTCGCAAGACGGCGGAGTTCACCGACGCCGCCGGTTGCCCCGCCGCCGCGTCCATGCGAAAACCCGCCGCGACCGCCTGACGCGACCGCGGCCCCGCCCCGATCCCGCGCGCCGACCGTTTCGGCGCGCTTCGCCTTTGCCCCACGCCGCCTGTCCGAGGACCCCGCGCCCATGACCCGCACCATCGTCGAATCCAAGACCAAGACCGCCATCATCGGCTTTGACCAGCCGTTCTGCGTGATCGGCGAGCGCATCAACCCCACGGGGCGCAAGGCGCTCGCCGCCCAGCTTGAGGCCGGGGATTTTTCCACCGTCGAGAAGGACGCGCTGGAGCAGGTCGCCTGCGGGGCCACCATGCTCGATGTCAACGCCGGCGTGGTCTACAATTCCAACCCCAATCCCAACGAGACCGAGCCGCCGCTGATGCGCAAGGTCATCGAGATGGTGCAGGGGCTGGTGGACATTCCGCTGTGCATCGACAGTTCGGTGCCCGCGGCGCTGGAGGCGGGGCTCGAGGTCTGCCAAGGCCGCCCGCTGGTCAATTCGGTGACCGGCGAACTGGAGCGCCTGGAAGCGATCCTGCCGCTGGTGAAGAAATACAACGTGCCGGTGGTGGCGATCTCCAACGACGACACCGGCATTTCCGAGGACCCGGAGGTGCGCTTCGCGGTCGCCAGGAAGATCGTCGAGCACGCCGCCGATTACGGCATCCCGGCCTGCGACATCGTGGTGGACCCGCTGGTGATGCCCATCGGGGCCATGGCCACCGCCGGGCTGCAGGTGTTCGAACTGGTGCGCAAGCTGCGCATGGAGCTGGGCGTCAACACCACCTGCGGCGCCTCCAACATCAGCTTCGGGCTGCCCAACCGCCACGGCATCAACGCCGCGTTCCTGCCCATGGCCATCGCCTCGGGCATGACCTCGGCGATCATGAACCCGACCCGCCCGCAGGAAATGGACGCCATCCGCGCCGCCAACCTGCTGACCAACAACGACCCCCACGGCGCCGCCTGGATACGCCACAACAAGCCCCCGGCGGCCGAAGGCGCGCCGGTGCGCGGCAACCGCGACGGCCGCCGCCGCCGCCGCCCCGCCGCCTGAATCCTGACGCGCGGATCCGCCGCAAGGCGGATGCCGGCGCCCGGGCCCCAATGGCTTGGGCGCCATTTTTTCATGCGGCGCCGCCTGATGCGGCGCTACCTGATGCGCCGCACCGAGCGCGCGTCGCCGGTCTCCACCACGATCCAGTTTTCGTCCACCACCACGCCGTCGGCGTCATAGGAAACGTCGCCGATCTTTTGCAGCGTCAAGGCGCCGTCGATCTCGCGAAACACCGAGAACGTCCAGACCCCGCTGGCGGCGCCGGTCTCGCTGCCGTTGATCCGCTGCTCCACCCATTCCTCGCCGCCGGTCTTCAGCACGTAGTCGCAAAACCCCTCCACGCGTTCGCAATTATGGGGCGTGTAGGTTTCAATCGGCGCGCCGTCGGGGGCTTCGAAGGCGGTCACCCGGCCCTGGGGATCGTAGCGCATGCGGCCCACCAGCTGCGCCGCGTCGCCCTCGCCGAGCGTGACCGCCCAGGCCGAACCGGTCTCGTCGCGGGTCTCCAGCCTCATCTCGATCACCTGACCGGAGACCAGGCGATAGCCGTAGCTGGCGCCCGGCTGCAGGGTTTCGAAGGGCGTCTGCGCCGCCGCCGCCGCAGGAATGGCGAACAGGAAGGCGGATCGGGCGAGAAGGCGATGGAACGGAGTCACGGCGTGGTCCTCTGGCGGCGCTGCTGCTCCGGAGGCGAACCGCTATCGAACCGAAGCGCCCGAAGCCTAGCGCAGCCGGCGCGCGCCGCAAAGCCGCAAGGCGGGGCTTGCGGCTTGCCGGGGCGGGGGCGCGCCCGATACCATCCGCAGGCGCGTGCACGCCCTGCTCCGCAACGGAGGTTGCCATGAATGCGATCGATATCCTCAAGACGCCGCTCTACCTCGCCGATCTGGCCGGCGGCGGGAAATCCTTCATCGACAATCCGCTGCTCGGCAGCGCGCGCCTCAACGCCATGGGCCTTCACGTGGCGCGAATCACGCTGGCCGAACGCATGGCCGATGCGCGGCGGCGGCGGCTCGAACATCTGGTCAGCCCCGCGGACGTGGCCGACTACGCCCGCGACGGCGTCGTCATCCGGCGCAACCTGCTGGCGGCGGATGATTTCGCGCGGCTGTCCGAGGCGGTGGAAAACCACGCCTTCGAGGCCCATGAGATGAAGCAGGGCGACACCGTCACCCGTTTCATCGCCCTGCCGCCGCGCGTGCTGGCCGAGATCCCGGAGCTGAAGCTGGTCATCGAGAACCCGGTGTTTCAGGGGCTGCTGCGCTACGCGGCCTCGACCTCGGGGGATCCGATATCCTACCTGCACACGGTGATCACCGATCCCGGCAAGGGGCGCCCCGACCCGCAGACCGCGTATCATTCGGACACCTTCCACGCCACGGCGAAATGCTGGTTCTTCCTGCGCGACGTGGAGCTTGCCGACGGTCCGTTCTGCTACGTGCCGGGATCCCACCGCCTGACCTCGGGGCGGCTGGACTGGGAGCGCGCGCAATCCCTGACCGCGTGGAAGGGCGAGAACCGGCTGCATTCGCGCGGATCGTTCCGCGCCGCCGCCGATGAATTGCACGACATGGGCTATGGCGCGCCGATCCCGCTGCCGGTGCCCGCCAACACGCTGGTGGTGGCGGATGTGCACGGGTTTCACGCGCGCCACCCGGCGACCCGCCCGTCGCTGCGGCTCGGGATCTACGGGTCGCTGCGACGCAACCCGTATCTGCCCTGGGCCGGCGGCGATCCCATGACCCTGCCGATGCTGCGCAACCGCAAGGCGGCGGCCTATGACGTGATCCTGAACCTGCGCGAAAGGATCACCGGGCGGCCCTCGGCGCAGCCCGGCGTGGGACGGGCGCGGCCGGGGGATCCGGGGCGGCGCTGACCGGCGTTCGGGCGCCGCCGAAGGGCGACGTTCGGGCGCCGCGCGAAGCGCCAACGCGCCGCATCGCCGGGGCTTGCCTTCAGCGCCCGCCCCGCTAGAAAGGCCATATGGCTGCCTTATCAAATACCACGACGCCCGACGCGGCGGATCCGCGCGGCGATCGCCGCGCCCGGCGCAATGTCTACGCGCTGGTCGCGGCGCAGGCGATACTCGGGTCGCAGATGCCGGTGCATTTCGTGCTCGGCGGGCTGGCGGGGCAGATGCTGTCGCCGCAGAAATGCCTCGCCACGCTGCCGATATCGCTGATCGTGCTGGGCTCGATGTTCGCGGCGCCGGCGATGTCGGCGCTGATGGGCCGCTACGGGCGGCGCACCGGCTTCATGCTTGGGGCCGCCGGCGGGGCGACCGGCGCGGCGCTGTGCGCGCTGGCGCTGTATTACGGGTCGTTTCCGTTGTTTCTGGCAGGCACGTTCCTCACCGGCATCTACATGAGCGCCCAGGCCTTCTACCGCTTCGCCGCCGTCGACACGGCGTCCGAATCCTACAAGCCCCGGGCGATTTCCTGGGTGATGGCCGGCGGGCTGCTGTCGGCGATACTCGGACCGCAGATCGTCAAGCTGACGGCGGATTCGCTGACCCCGATCCCCTTCGCCGGCGCCTATGTCGCGGTGATCGCGCTGAACGGCGTGGGCATGTTCATCTTCATGCTTCTCGACATCCCGCGCCCGCCGCGGCGCACCGCCGACACGCCGCGCGGCCGCAGCATCGGCGAATTGCTGGCCACGCCGCATATCCTGGTGCCGATGATCTGCGCCATGGTCGCCTATGCGCTGATGAACCTGGTGATGACCTCGACGCCGCTGGCGGTGGTGGGCTGCGGTTTCGCCAAGGAGGACGCGGCGGACATCGTGTCCGCGCATGTGCTGGCGATGTTCGCGCCAAGCTTCTTCACCGGGCGGCTGATCAACCGATTCGGGGTGGAGAAGATCGTCGCCACCGGTCTGTCGATTCTCGCCGGCGCCGGGCTGGTGGCGCTGACCGGGGTGGAACTGGAAAATTTCTTCGGCGCGCTGATGCTGCTGGGGATCGGCTGGAATTTCGCCTATATCGGGGCCACCTCCATGCTGACCGAGGCCTACGCGCCCCATGAGCGCGCGCGGGTGCAGGGCATGAACGATTTCGCGGTGTTCGGGCTGGTGACGCTGGCGTCGCTGGCCTCGGGCGGGCTGATGAACTGCGCCGGCGGCGACCCCGAGACCGGCTGGACCGCGGTCAACATCGCCATGGTCCCGTTCCTGGCGCTGGCCGGCGGCGCGCTGATCTGGTTCGCGGTGAAGCGGCCCGAGCGCCGGATCTGATCCCGGCCCCAATCCCGGGTCCCGCCCCGGACCGGTGTCGGGCGCCCGCCCGTCGCGCGGGCGCTACTGGCCCGGGGCGCGCAGCAGGCCGTCGACCGTGTTGGCGCCGATATTGCCGAGGTTGCCGAACAGCTGCTGCAGGATGGTCAGCTCGCGCCCGAATGTCGGCGTGGTGCGGGTGACGAGGTTGATCACCCGCCCGTCCTCCAGCCCGTATTGATCGACCCCCTGCACCAGCCCCTCGGCGTCGTAGCGCACCGCCACCACCCGGCGTTCGGTGACCTCGGGGGCGTTGTAGGCCAAGGTCTCGAAACGCGAGCCCACGTAATACCAGGTGTCGTCGCGGACCACGCCGCCGGTCAGCGGACGGCCGATCTTGCGGGTCACGGAATCGGCGGTGTCGATCCCCGGCTCGATCGCCGTGAGCTGCTCGGACGTGGGCGCATATCCATGCACGGTGACGATAGGCGTGCACGCCGCGCCAAGCGAAGCCAGAAACATCGCGCCGATCACCGTTTTGGCGGCCATGGAATTCTCCCCGATGCGGCAATGGTCAAGGCGCCGCGCATCCCGATCCCACCTACCGCGCGAAAGACGCGATTTCAAGGCGCGAGGGCGCGACAGCGGTTGAGCTTGCGCGAAAATCAGGTCATCTAGCGGCCATAGACCGGGCGCGGCGCGCTTGCCGCGCGCCGGGCGCGTGTAGCGGCGCCGCGCCAGCGGCGCCTGCCGGAGGCGATCCCCATGGCCCGAACCCCGCCCCCTTCCCCCGCCGCGGACCCCGCCGCGATCAAGACCGCCGAGTTTTCGCGACCGCATCGCGTCGCCGCCCTGCCCGAGGCCGGCGTCGCCTTCAGCGACAAGGCGACCAGGGCCGAATGCGCCGCGCTGGCGGCCCGCTACGGGGTGCTGGCGGTGCGCCGGTTCTCGGCCACGGGCGACATCCGGCCCGAGGGCGAGGGCTGGCGGCTGCGCGGCGTCGTCCGCGCCCGCATCGTCCAGACATGCGTAGTGACGCTTGAGCCGGTGGAGCAGATCATCGAGGAGCCGTTCTCGCGGCTTTACCTGCCCGGGATCGCGGCGCCCGACATCGCCGACATCAACCCGGATCCCGACGTCGAGGACCCGCCCGAACCGCTGCCAAGGTCGCTCGACCCAGGCGAGGCGGCGGCCGAAGTCGCGGCGCTGGCCATCGACCCCTATCCTCGCGCCGAAAGCGCGGAGTTCAGGGGCGCCGCCGCCGCGCCGGAGGGCGTGGCCCCGATGCGCGACGAGGAAACCCGCCCCTTCGCCGGGCTGGCGGCGCTGCGCGACCGGATCGACGGCGGCGAGAGCCAGGATTAGCGGCGAAAGCCGCCGCGGCGCCGCGCGCTGTCGCACGGCGCCGCAACAAATCCGTCGCAACCGGCGGCGACGATGCAGAATCCCCTTGCCCTTCCTGCTTTATCGCGTATTTTCCGCGTCTCGTTTCCAGCAGCGTTGAACGTTCTGGCGCGGTCCTGCGATGACGCGGCGCGCGCGGCGGGCAATGGGTCGCGGGGCCGGGCGCAGAACGCGCCGACGGAACCGGGCCGGCGGGACGAGCGGGCGGGCGGACAGCGCCCAATGAAACACCGGGCGGACAACGCCCAACCAAACACCGGGCGCGCATGCGCCCAACCAAACACCGGGCGCGCTCGCGCCCAATGAAACACCGCGCGCCGAATGGGCGTCGCAGCGGATCAGGCGGACGCGCATGCGCCGCGCATACAAAGGTTGAGAACATGGCGGTCCCCCAGAATCGAGTCACGAGTTCCAAGCGCAACATGCGCCGCGCCCATGACGCGCTGGTGGCGGAAAGCTCCAACGAGTGCCCCAATTGCGGCGAGCTGAAGCGCCCCCACCACGTCTGCGGCGCCTGCGGCCACTACGCCGGGCGCGAGGTCGTCTCCATGGTCGAGGACATCGACCTTGACGACGAGGCCTGAGGCCCCGAATCTGGCTTTGGCCGGCAAGATCGCCCAGCCGCCGCGCCGGGCCGGACATCCGGCCGGGCGACGGCCCCGACGCCTGACCGCGTGAGCCCTGCCGCGCGATCGCGGCGCCGTCCCGAAAACGGAGCAACGTCCAGATGACGCCAGACCCGGGATCGCGCGGCCGCATCGACAGCACGGATCTGGTGATTTCGATCGACGCCATGAGCGGCGACCGCGGCCCCGCCGTGGTCGTCGCCGGCATGGCCGACTGCGCCCGCGACGCGCCCGACGTCAATTTCATCCTGCATGGCGACGAACCGGAGCTGGCGGCGCTGCTGGCGCGATCCGCCGCGCTGACCGGCCGGGTGGAGATCCGCCACGCCCCGGGCAAGGTCAGCATGGACGAAAAACCCTCGCGGGTGATGCGCTCCGCCCGCGACACCTCGATGCTCAGCGCCATCGACGCGGTGGCCGGGGGCGAGGCCGGGGCCATCGTGTCCTGCGGCAACACCGGGGCGCTGATGGCGCTGTCGGTGCTGCGCCTGCGCCGCGCCCCGGGCGTGGACCGCCCGGCGATCGCGGTGCTCTGGCCCTCGGACAACCCCGCCGGGCGCAACATCGTGCTCGACGTGGGCGCCGACATCCGCGCCGATCCGGGCAACCTGCTGCAATTCGCGGTCATGGGGGCCGAATACGCCCGCATCGGACTGAATCTCGGCCGCCCGCGCGTCGGCCTGCTGAATGTGGGATCGGAGGCGCACAAGGGCACCGCCGATCTGCGCCGCGCCGCCGAGATGATCGACGCCGAGGCGGCGCGCCCCGGCGCCGGCATGACCTATGCGGGCTTCGTCGAGGGCGGCGACATCCTCTCCAGCCGCGTTGACGTGATCGTGACCGACGGCTTCACCGGCAACACCGCGCTGAAAACCGCCGAGGGCACCGCCCGCCTGATCCTCGAACAGCTGCGGCTGGCCTTCGACCATTCCCTTCTCAGCCGGCTCGGGGCGCTGGCCGCCAAAAGCTCGCTGCGCCGCCTGCAGGCGCGCATCGACCCGCGCCGGGCCAATGGAGGCGTGTTCCTGGGGCTGAACGGCGCAGTGGTGAAAAGCCATGGCGACGCCGACGCCACCGGGGTCGGCGCAGCGATCCGGCTGGCCGCGACCATGGCGCGCAACGCCTTCACCGACCAGGTGGCGGAACATGTTGCAAACGCCCTGCTGGGCCGAGAGACTGCCGTCAACGAATCGAGCGCAGCGGAGAAATCGGCCAAATGAGCGTCTTGCGGGCAATCCCGGCCGGGTGCGGCCATTATCTGCCCGAGCGGATCGTCGAAAACGCCGAATTCGCCAAAAGCCTGGACACCACCGACGAATGGATCCGCACCCGCTCGGGCATCGAGCGGCGTCATTTCGCGGCCCCGGGGCAGAAAACCTCGGACCTGGCCATCCGCGCCGCAAGACAGGCGCTGGAAAGCGCCGGGATGACCGGCGCCGATCTCGACGCCATCGTGCTGGCCACCGCCACCCCGGACCAGACATTTCCGTCGACGGCGACCCGGGTGCAGCACGCGCTCGACATGCGCCACGGCTTCGCCTTCGATGTGCAGGCGGTCTGCGCGGGCTTTGTCTATGCGCTGTCCACCGCCAATGCGATGATCATCTCGGGGCAGGTGAAAACCGTGATGGTGATCGGCGCCGAAACCTTCAGCCGCATCATGGACTGGAGCGACCGCGCCACCTGCGTGCTGTTCGGCGACGGCGCCGGGGCGCTGATCCTCACCGCCGGCGAGGGCGAGGGCGGGCTCGCCGATCAGGGGGTGATGGCGGTGCGCCTGCATTCCGACGGCGCCCACAACCAGTTGCTTTACGTCGATGGCGGCCCCTCCACCACCCAGACCGCCGGCCTGCTGCGCATGGAGGGCCGCAAGGTGTTCCAGCACGCGGTGCATAAGCTCGCCGCCGTGGCCCACGAAACCCTGGACGCCGCCGGCGCCGGGCCTGACGACCTCGACTGGATGGTGCCCCATCAGGCCAATATCCGCATCATCGAGGCCACCGCGAAGAAGATGGGCCTGCCCATGGAGAAGGTGGTGGTGACCGTGCAGAGCCACGGCAACACCTCCGCCGCCTCGATCCCGCTGGCGCTGTCGGCGTCGGTGAGCGCGGGCAAGATCAGGCGCGGCGACCTGCTGCTGATGGAGGCCATCGGCGGCGGCCTGGCCTGGGGCGCGGCGCTGATGCGCTGGTAGGCGCGCCCGCCCGGCGCCCAGCCCCGAGCACGGCCCCGAGCACGGCCCCGCGCAGGCCCCGCGCAGGCCTTGGGCGACGCATTCAATCCGCTGTCCGAACACCCCCGGATACCTTCCTGTCACGGCAACCCAAGAGCGCTTTCCAAGTGCTTGATATTGACTCCAATTCCTGATTGCACCTAGGCTTGCGATTGTATGATCGGCAAAAGCCGGCGACATTGGGGGCGCCTCTCACGGTCGCCTTGAACCAACAGGGAAAAGGGGCCTCATATGTCATCCAGGACATACACGCGGCTTGATCTGAGCGAAGCTGTCTATCGCGAAGTCGGCCTGTCGCGCAATGAATCCGCGGAACTTGTTGAAAGCATCCTGAGCCACGTCTCCGACGCGCTGGTCAAAGGCGAATCGGTCAAGATCTCGTCCTTCGGCACCTTCAGCGTGCGCGACAAGGGCGCGCGAATGGGCCGCAACCCCAAGACCGGGGAGGAAGTGCCCATCGAACCCCGCCGCGTGCTGGTCTTTCGCCCGTCGCATATCCTGAAAGACCGGATCAACGCGGGCCACGCCGCCTGACGGGCCGCGCGGCCCAGGAGGATTGCGTAGCATATGACCAAGTCCCCGCAAGCGTTCCGCACCATCAGCGAGGTCTCCGGCAGCCTGGAGATCCCCGCCCATGTCCTCCGGTTCTGGGAAAGCAAGTTTTCCCAGATCAAGCCGATCAAGCGCGGCGGCGGGCGGCGGTATTACCGGCCCGAGGACGTGACCCTGCTCATGGGCATCCGCGAATTGCTGTATGACGACGGCATGACCATCAAGGGCGTGCAGAAGATCTTTCGCGAACGCGGCGTGCGCCATGTGGTGGAACGCGGCGAGGCGCTTGGCGGCGCGGCGGCTCCGGCCCGCATGGACGGCGGGACCGAGGCCGGGGCGGGCGCCAACGGCGTCGCCGAACCGAAGGCCGCGCCTGCGGAGCCCCCTGCGGAGCCCGGCGCCGCGCCGTCGCCCCCCGATGGCGGCGGCGTCCGCGACCAGGCCGATGGCGGGACCGATGACGCCGCCGGCGCAGGGGCCGATTTCAGGGCCGGTGACGGGACAGGTGGCGGGACAGGTGGCGGGGCCAGTGACGAAGGCGGCGCGGCGGATGGCCGCGACGCGCGGGACCGCGCCCGCGTGCTTGCCGTCATCGCCAAGCTCGAAGCCCTGCGCGATCGTCTGCGCGCCGATCCCGCGCCGCTGTCCGAAGACGAACCCGCCGCAACCACCCCGGCGGCGCCCGCGCGCCGCGCCGCCCCGCCCGCGCGCTGACCGCCTGGAAAGCCGTCTCCATGCCCGCAGCAATCGGCCCTTGCCTCACCGGCGCGGGCGCAGTAAACCCCGCCCATCAACGGGCTGTAGCGCAGCTTGGTAGCGCGTCCGTCTGGGGGACGGAAGGTCGTGAGTTCGAATCTCGCCAGCCCGACCAGTTGATCCGACGCCAGTCCCGCGAGGGGCTGGCGTTCGGCGTTTCGCCGCCCCGCAAACCGGCAAAGGAGGCGACGCCTTGACCAACGCGACCCCGGCGATCGCGGGATCGGCGGCCGGCGGCGCCCCCGACGGGGTGCTCCCGTCCCAGAGCATCCGCGCCATGATCGCCCGCGGCCAGATCGCCGCGGACGCCGGCGCCGGCGCCCCGGCCGGCGTGCCCCGGGCCCAGGTCCAGCCCGCCAGCCTCGACCTGCGGCTGGGCGACAAGGCCTACCGGGTGCGCGCGTCGTTCCTGGCCGGCGAGGGCAAGACCGTTTCCGAGCGCCTCGACGCCTTCGCCATGCATGATTTCGATCTGTCGCGCGGCGCGGCGCTGGAAAAGGGCTGCGTCTATGTGGTGCCGCTGATGGAGCGCCTGACGCTGCCGGGCAATGTGTCCGCCGTCGCCAACGCCAAAAGCTCCACCGGGCGGCTCGACCTGTTCACCCGGCTGATCACCGATGGCGGCGTCGAATTCGATCGCATCGAGGCCGGCTACGAAGGGCCGCTCTACGCCGAGATCTCGCCTCGGTCCTTCTCGGTGCTGGCGCGCCCCGGCATGCGGCTCAACCAGGTCCGGTTCCGGCGCGGGGCGCGGGCGTTCAGCGACGACGACCTGCGGGCGCTGCACGCGCGCACGCCGCTGGTGGACGTGGCGCCGCGCATCGATGGCGGTCTGGGGTTCTCGGTCGATCTGCGGGCGCGCAGCGGCCCGGTGGGCTGGCGCGCAAAACCCCATTCCGGGCTGATCGACCTCGACCGCATCGGCCGGTACGACCCGGCGGAATTCTGGGCGCCGGTGCGCCCCAACGCCTATGGTTCGGTGATCCTCGACCCCGGCGCCTTCTACATCCTGGTCAGCCGCGAAAGCGTCTGCATCCCGCCCGATTTCGCCGCCGAGATGGCGCCCTATCTGGCCATGGCCGGCGAATTCCGCGTCCACTACGCCGGTTTCTTCGATCCCGGATTCGGCCATGCGGCGGCGGGCGGCGCCGGGTCGCGCGGGGTGCTGGAGGTCCGGTGCTACGAAGCCCCCTTCGCGCTCGAACACGGCCAGATCGTCGGCCGCCTGGTCTACGAACCCATGGCCGAGACCCCGGACATCCTCTACGGCAAGCAGGTCGGCTCCAACTATCAGGGGCAGGGCCTGAAGCTGGCCAAGCAGTTCCGAAATCCCTGAGGGCTTCGCCTGCGCCGACTCAAACGGCGGATCAGTCGAACATGTCGTCCTGATCCTCGCCGCCATCGCCCGCGCCATCCCCGGCGTCGTCATCCTCGTCGCCTTCCGGCGGCGGGCGGCTGTCGAGCAGCCCGGCCTCGCGCAGTTCCTTCACCCCGGGCAGGTCGCGCGCGCTCTCCAGCCCGAAATGATCCAGGAACCCCTCGGTCACCACGAAAGTCACCGGCCGCCCCGGGGTGAGCCGGCGGCGGCCGAGCCGGATCCATTCGCGCTCCAGCAGCAGGTCGATGGTGCCCTTGGACACCGAAACGCCGCGGATCTCCTCGATCTCGGCACGGGTCACCGGCTGGTGATAGGCGATGATCGCCAGGGTTTCGATGGCGGCGCGGGACAACTGCCGGGTCTCGACGGTTTCCCGTGTCATCAGGAACCCCAGATCGGGCGCGGTGCGGAACGCCCATTTGTCGCCGACCCGGTTCAGCGCCACGCCGCGCCCCTCGTAGCGGCGGCGCAGATGCTCGATCGCCTCGCGCGCGTCGCTGCCATGGGGCAGGCGCTGCTCGATGTCCCGGGCCGAGAGCGGCGCGGCGGCGGCGAACAGCACCGCTTCGACCATGCGTTCCTGCTCGGCCATCACCGGCGCGTCGAACAGCGACTCCAGCGGCGCGCGCCCGACGGGCGGATCGCCCTTCGCCCTGTCCGCCGCGTCGGTCATGCCGGCGGGCGGCGGCGCAGGGAAATCTCGCCGAAAGGTTCGTCCTGTCGGATCTCGGCCTCGCCGAGCTTGACCATCTCCAGCGTCGCCGCGAAGGTCGCGGCCAGCGCCGAGCGGCGCTTTGCGGGGTCCGCCAGCCAGCCGGCGGGCAGGAAGGCCGACAGCCGCCCCCAGTCGATGGCGTGGCCAATGACGCCGCGCAGGCGCTCCAGCGCCTCGTCCATGGAATAGACCCGCTCGCGCTTCATGCGCAGCGGCTGGTAATCGCCCCTTGTCTTGATTCGGGCATAGGCGCGCATCAGGTCGATCAGACTGGCCTCATGCACCACCCGGCGGCGCAGGGTCACGGTCTGGGGCGCGCCGCGCGCAAAAAAATCCTTGCCCAGCCGGTCGCGCGCCATCAGCCGCGCCGCGGCGCGGCGCATGGCGTGCAGACGTTCGAGCTGAAAGGCCAGATGCGCGGCAAGATCCTCGGCGCTGGGCCCCTCCTCGGTCGGGTCGGGGGGCAGCAGCAGGCGCGATTTCAGATAGGCGAGCCACGCGGCCATCACCAGATAGTCGGCGGCGAGTTCGATGCGCAGCTTCTTGGCGGCCTCGACGAAGACCAGATATTGTTCGGCGAGTTGCAGGATCGAGATCTTGCGCAGGTCCACCTTCTGGGTGCGCGACAGGGTCAGCAGCAGGTCCAGCGGCCCCTCGAACCCGTCCACGTCCACCACCAGCGCCTCGGCCGCGACGCGGTCCCGCGTCGCCAGCCCGCCGGCGCGCCCGTCGGCGAGATCGCGCGGCGCGACGGCGCGGCGCAGGGGGGCGGCGTCAGACATGGGCGGCCTCCTCCAGCAGCAGGTCATGGCGGCGCGCGGCCTCGGCCTCGTCGAAGGGCTCGGGCGCCCGGCGCGCAGCCAGCGCGGCGGCGGCGCGCGCCGCCGCGCGACCCGCGAGGCGCGGGGTCTCGCCAAGCAGCGCTTCCATCTCGGCGCGATCGCCGTTGCAATGCAGGATCATGTCGCAGCCCGCCGCCAGCGCCGCCGCCGCGCGCGCGCCGTAGCCGCCGCTGAGCGCGTTCATCGACAGGTCGTCGGTCATCAGCAGCCCGTCAAAGCCGATCTCGTCGCGCATCAGCGCGATGCAGGCGGGCGAAACCGTGGCGCAATTGTCCGGATCCACGGCGCTGTAGATCACATGCGCGGTCATCGCCATGGGCAGGTCGGCGAGCGCGCGGAACGGCGCGAAATCCGCCGCCAGATCGGCGCGCGAGGCGGCGACCACCGGCAGCGCGCGATGGCTGTCGCTGGTGGCGCGCCCATGCCCCGGCATGTGCTTGATCACCGGCAGCGTCCCGCCCGCCAGCAGCGCATCGGCGACGATGCGCCCGCGCCGGGCCACCTTGTCCGCGTCATCGCCCATGGCGCGCGCGGCGATGATCGGGTCGCTGTCCGGACGGGCCACGTCGAGCATGGGCGCGCAATTCACGTCGATTCCCAGCGCGCGCAGCTCCGCCGCGATCAGGCGAAACCGCAGGCGCAGGGCGGCGGCGGTCACCGAATCCGGCGGCGCGCCGGGTCCGGGGCCGCAGACATCCGGCATCCACGGCCATTCGCGCCATCGGGGTCCGCGCAGCCGCGCCACGCGTCCGCCCTCCTGATCGACGAGGATCGGCGCCTCGCGCCCCACCGCGTCGCGAAGATCGCCTGTGAGTCGGCGGATCTGATCGGGCGTGTCCAGATTTCGGGCGAACAGGATGAAGCCCCAGGGGTCGGCCGCGGCGAAGAAGCGCCGCTCCGCCGCGCCCAGCGCCGGGCCCTCGCAGCCGAGGATCGCCGCGCGGGCGCCGGTCACTGCCGCACCCGCGCCACGATGCAGGCCTCGGATCGCGCCTTCAGCGCCGCGCATAATTCCTGCGCGGCGGCGCGGGTCTTCAGCGGCCCGACGCGCAGCCGAAACAGATCGCGCCCGCCCGAGCGCACCGTGGTGACCGCATGGACGTAGTCGCGCAGCAGATCGTCGTTGCGGCGGCGCTTGGCGCGCCACTGGGCCTCGGCCACCTGCGGGGTGTTGAAGGCGCCAAGCTGGATGACCACGTCGCCTGCGGCCAGCGTCGCGGGGGCGGCGGGGGCGACGCTTTCAGCGGCGGGGGCGGGTTCAGCGGCGGCGGCGGGGGCGGGGGACCCCGCAGCGGCGCGGGCGATCCGCAGGCGGGGCACGGGGGTCACTTTCGGCGCGTTCGCGGTGGCGTCGGGCGGATCGACGGGGCGGCCGGACTCGACCTGCGCCTTGGGCGGATCGTAGCCCTCCGCCGGAGGGATCAGCCTGAAGGGCGCGCCGGCGCCGGCCGCGGATTCGGGCGCGGCGGTCGCGTCAGGATTCGAGTCTGCGTTCGGGCCTGATCTGGGGCCAGGACCCGGGGCCGGCGCGTCGTCGGGCCGCGTCGCCGGCGCCGGCGGCGGGCCGATGCGTTCGGCCAGGTCGGGGATGGGGCGGTCTTCCTCGGCGGGGTATTCGGCGTCGGGCAGCACGGTGACGATGCCGGAATCGGTCTCGCCCGAGACCAGCCGCGTGACGGCGAGATCGCTGTCCCCCATCTTCAGCCCGCCCGCGTCGTCGGGGCGTTTCTTCATGGGGCCGAGCAGGGCGCGCACCACGGGCACCTCGCCCACGTCGCGCGTGCCGAGCTTCCAGCCCCAAAGCCCGAGTCCGCCGATCACCGCCAGCGCCAGGGCCGCGGCCAGCGCCCGGCCAGGAAAACCCGGCGGACGGCGTCCGCCAAACGCGTCAAGATCCGAGGCCATGTGCGACATGGGGTCTCTGCCTGTTATGTTCGCGACCCTATTTTGGGCCGCTTGCTGCTCAAACCCCGATATGTGCTTGCGGTTACCGCATTTCGTTGATCGGAGTAACGCCTAGAATACCAAGACCGGCGGAGATGACAACCGCGACGGCGCGAATCAGCGCCAGCCGCGCCTCGGCGCCGGGCTCGTCGGCGCCCTGAACGAAGCGCAGCGACGGGTCGTCCTTGCCCTGATTCCACAGACTGTGAAATTCCGCCGCAAGATCATAAAGATAGAACGCGATCCGGTGGGGTTCGTGGCTGCGCGCCGCAGTTTCGAGCAGCCGTGGCCATTCGGCAACCTTGCGCGCCAGACCAAGCTCCGCCGCGTGGCGCAGCGGCGACAGATCCGGCGCGACCCCGGATAGGAGCGAATCAGTGGAGATTCCGGCCTCGCGCGCGGTTTTCATCACCGAATGCACCCGTGCATGGGCGTATTGAACGTAGAACACCGGATTGTCGCGGGATTGCTCCAGCACCTTGGCGAAATCGAAATCCAGCGGCGCGTCGTTCTTGCGGGTGAGCATCACGAACCGGGTCACGTCCCGCCCGACCTCCTCCACCACGTCGCGCAGGGTGACGAAGGTCCCGGCGCGCTTGGACATCTTGAACGGCGCGCCGTTCTTGTAGAGCTTCACCAGCTGGCACAGCTTGATGTCGAGCGGCACGCGGTTGTCCGACAGCGCCGCAACCGCCGCCTTCATGCGTTTCACATAGCCGCTGTGATCGGCGCCGAGCACGTCGATCAGCAGGTCGTAGCCGCGCTGGATCTTGTCGTAGTGATAGGCGATGTCGGGGGCGAAATAGGTCCAGCCGCCATCGGATTTCTTCAGCGGCCGGTCCACGTCGTCGCCGAAATCGGTGGATCTGAACAGGGTCTGGGGCCGGGGTTCCCAATCCTCGGGCTTGCGGCCCTTGGGGGGCTCCAGCACGCCCACATACATCAGCCCCTTGTCGTCGAGCGACTGCACGGCGGCCTCGATCAGCCCGCCGCCATAGAGCGATTTTTCCGAAAAGAACGCGTCCATCTTCACGCCGATGCGCGCCAGGTCGTCGCGGATCAGATCCATCATCATGGCGGTGGCGAAATCGCGGATCTCGGCCAGCCATTCGGATTCGGGGCGGTCCAGCAGGGTCTCGCCGTATCTGTCCTTCATCGCGGCCCCGAGCGGGATCAGGTAATCGCCGGGATACAGCCCCTCGGCGATTTCGGGGTCCCGCCCGCAGGCCTCGCGGTAGCGCTCGTAGACCGAGCGCGCCAGCACGTCCACCTGCGCGCCGCCGTCATTGATGTAGTATTCCCGCGTCACCGCGAAGCCGGCGAAATCCAGCAGCGCGGCCAGCGCGTCGCCGAACACCGCGCCGCGCGCATGGCCCACATGCAGCGGCCCGGTGGGGTTGGCGGAGACGAATTCCACGTTGACCTTCAGGCCCGCGCCCATGGTCGAGCGCCCGAAATCCGCGCCCTCGCCCAGCGCCGCGGCCACCGCCGCGCGCCACTGATCGGCGACGAGCCGCAGGTTCAGGAACCCGGGGCCGGCCACCTCGGCGGCCTCGACGCGGGGATCGGCGATCAGCTTCGCGGCCAGCGCCTCGGCCAGATCGCGCGGCTTGGTCCCGGCCTTTTTCGCCAGCACCATGGCGGCGTTGGTGGCCATGTCGCCATGGGCGGCGTCGCGCGGCGGCTCCACCGTCACATTGGCGAAATCCAGCCCCGCGGGCAGCGCGCCTTCGGCGGCAAGCGCGGCCAGGGATTCGAGCACGAGGTTTCTGATATCGGCGAAAAGGTTCATCGCTTTGGCCCTGAGCACGTGATCGGACGGGTTTGGCGCTGCCTAGCATGGCGCCGGGGTCGAGGCCATGCGCAAACCGCCGCCCAGCCCGCCCCGGGCCGGGGGGGCGGCGGATCAGGGCTTGTCGCGGATCCACAGCTCCACCCGGCGGTTGATGCGCCGCCCGGACAGGCTTTCGTTGCAGCCCACGGGGGCCAGTTCGCCATAGCCCATCACCTTGAAATCGATCTTGTCGAGCGCGCCCGCCGGGGCCGCGGCCTCGATCGAGGCGCGCACCTTGTCGGCCCGCCGGAACGACAGCTTGCGGTTCAGATCGGCGCGCCCGACGCTGTCGGTGAAGCCGGCGATCAGCACCTGCTTCTCGCCGATGCGCGGATCCGAAAGATATGCGACGACGCGGCTGACATCGCCGCGCGCCTTGTTGTCGAGCTGCGAGGAGCCGGGGTTGAAACGGAACGTGGCCGACAGGCGCTGCGCCGCGATCAGTTCGCCGGCCAGCTCGCGCATCCGCGCGTAGTCGAATTCCGGCGAGGGGTCGGTGAAGGCCATGGCGAAGCGCATGCCCTGGGCGTCGATCTTGCGCGCCTCGATCGCCTGGTCGACGAAACCGGCGTCGGCGATCACGTTCTGCGCCTCGTCCGACTGCGCGAAGGCCAGCAGGCGCGCGGCGTGGCGCGGCAGCGTCCCGCCGCGCGTATACAGGAACAGGCGGCGCGCCAGCGGGTATTCCTCGGTCTTGACGCCAAAGGCGTCGGGGGCGGCGATCAGCCCGCATTCGGTGCGGATCCCCAGCGGCTTGGCGGCGCGGATGCTGGCGATGCCCGCGAAGCCGATGCCGCCCGGATCCAGCGCCACGTCGTCGCTCAGCGCGTCGGCGTCGTCGCGGCGCCGGGCGCCTGCGGCGATCTCCAGCCCGCGCGGCGCCATCACGCCGGCGGCGAAGGCGTCGAGCCCCCCGGCGCCCTCGGTCGCGGCGTAGAGGTTGATCCCGCCCGGCGCCCCGCCGAGTTCGGCCCAGTCGGTGATCTCGCCCGCGAAGATGGCGGCGACGTCGTCCAGCGACAGCGCGTCGACGGGATTGCGCGGCGACACCAGCATCACCAGCCCGTCCAGCGCCAGCACCTGTTCGTGGCGCGGGTCGGTCATGTCGGCGACGCCGGCGGCGCGAAAGCGCGCGGCCTCGCGATCGCGGAGCGGGCGCGCCGCCCTGGCGATCGCGGCCTCCCCCGCCAGCCGGGCCCGGAACCCGGCGCCGGCGCCGGCGCCGGCGAGGCCTACGGCGGCGACCTCCGCGCCATCGGGCGACAGGATCTTCATCTCCAGCCCGCCCTGCGCGTCGCGCGCCTGCACCAGGTCCGCGTCCAGCGAATCGGCGTAGCCGAGCAGCAGCGCGGGCATCAGCGCGGCGCCGATCGCCCCTGAACCCGCAACCGTGAAATCCGATTTCAGCAACGCCGGATCGGGGCAATCCTCGCCCTCGCAGGACACCTGCATGGCGTTGATGCGCAATTCGCCGATCGAGGTCTTGATCACGAAGGCCTCGCCGGTGAACTCCACCAGCTCGCCCGACAGCGCCACCGCCCCGTCATGGGATCGCAGCGTCACCGTTCCCGCGGCCGCGCCTTCCCATGCGCCGCCCGTCGCGATCGCCAGCGCGCCTGCGCCCGCAAGCCATCGAGAGAGCATGTTGCCAGGCATGTTCGGATCCTTGTCTCGTCGCGCCGCGGACGCCGCGGCCCGGCGGCGCGTCAGGTCATTTCCGCACGATCACGATGTCGCGCACCAGGTCGGTCAGGAACATCGCGTTGCCGGTCACGGGCACGCCGCAGGGCGCGGCCACGATCGCCCGGCCGGGTCGCCGCTCCAGCCTGCCGTTTTCGAATCTCAGCGTGCGCAGCACCGGCGAGGCGGCCAGCGACAGCCCGCAATACGGATCGCGCGGGCGTGCGCCCCGGCTGGCGAATTCCACCGCCAGGCGAATCACCCCGTCGGGCGAGCGCCGGCCGCTGTTGAAGCTGTAGACCTCGATGTTGTCGCCCTGCCCCTCGATGGCGGGGAAATCTTGCAGCGCCCCGGTGCGCCCGCGCCGGAAGCCGCGCGGATCCGGAGGCGAACCGACCCAGACATGACCCTTGTCGTCGGTTCCGGCCCCGTATTCGAAGGCGTGAAGGTTGAGATCCACCGGATCGGTCCAGACCAGCGCCACGCGCAGGATGCGCTTGGCGTCCATCAGCCGCGCCGCGGCCTGCGCGGTCGCGCCGTCGCCGGCGTCGAGCGTCACCCGCGCCGCCCGGTCGAAGGCCGGGATCAGGGTCGAGATCCGGCCCGCCGCGTCAAAGCGCAGGGCGAAATTCAGCCCGGCGTGACGCAGCACCGCCACCCGTCCGGCGCGACAGGCCGATGCGGCGTCAATCTGCAGCATGGCGCCGCTGATGGCGGCGGCGCGCAGCGTCACCGGACAGGACGCCGCCGGCGGCGGCGGCGCGCGGGTTGGCCGCCCGGACCGCGCCCCGGACGCCGCCGGGCGGGCGGAAGGCGGCGCCGGTCGGGCGATGGGCGGACGGGCCAGCAGCGCGGCGATGGGCGCGCTCGGGCGCAGGGCGGCCTGCTTGTCGCCCGCCGCGGCGAGCATGCGCGCCGCCACGGCGGGCGAGATGATCTCCGCGCCGGGCGCGCTGTGCGCCGCCTTGTCCGCGATCGCGGCGACCGGCGCCCGTGGCGCGGTCGCGCCGGCTTGCCCCGCCTGAACTTGCCCCGCCTGAACTTGCCCCGCCTGAACTTGCCTCGTCGGGACTTGCCTCATCGGGGCGGGCCCGGCAGGCTTGGGCGCGGCGATCCGGGGTCCCGACGGCGATGGACCGGGTTCGGGCGCGGTCCCCATGGCGACAGGCGCCGCCCCGGTCTGCGCCGTCGCGGCGAGCACCGTCACCGGAGTGGGAGTGGGAGTGGGAATCGGCGTGGCGCCCGAAGCCCGGCCCGCGACCTGCGGCGACGGCGCGGGCGTTGGCGCGGGCGTTGGCGCGCGCCCACCCCCAGCGGCGGCCAATTGCGCGGCGCCGGAATCGCGGTCATCCTGCCCGAACACCCGAACCGGCGTGCGCGGCGGGGTCCCCGCTGGCGCGGCGGGCAGAACGGCGAGCGACGAGCCCCGCGACGAGCCCCGCGACGGGGCGACCACGAGCG
>NZ_JBWOMN010000135.1:0-8318 GCF_056449545.1 Oceanicella sp.
GGCGCGGCGGGCTCGGGCGCCGGCTCCACCATCAGCGGCGCGGCGGTGGCGGCGGCGCGCGGCGCGTCGGCGCTGTTGCGCGCGTCGGCGGCGTCGATGCCGGTGGCCACCACCGACACCCGCATCACGCCCTCGGTTTCAGGGTCCAGCGTCGAACCGACGATGATGTTGGCGTCGGGGTCCACCTCCTGACGGATGCGGTTGGCGGCCTCGTCCAGTTCGAACAGCGTCAGGTCGTAGCCGCCGGTGATGTTGATCAGCACGCCCTTGGCGCCCTTCAGGCTGATCTCGTCGAGCAGCGGGTTGGCGATGGCCTTTTCCGCGGCCTGCACCGCGCGGTCATCGCCCTCGGCCTCGCCGGTGCCCATCATCGCCTTGCCCATCTCGTCCATCACCGAACGCACGTCGGCGAAGTCGAGATTGATGATCCCCGGGCGCACCATCAGGTCGGTGACGCCCTTGACGCCCTGATACAGCACGTCGTCGGCCAGCATGAAGGCCTCGGCGAAGGTGGTGCGTTCATTGGCGATGCGGAACAGATTCTGGTTGGGGATGATGATCAGCGTGTCGACGACGCGCTGCAATTCCTCGACCCCGGCCTCGGCCTGGCGCATGCGCTTGGCGCCCTCGAACTGGAACGGCTTGGTGACCACGCCCACGGTCAGCACGCCCATCTCGCGGGCGGCGCGCGCGATCACCGGCGCGGCCCCGGTGCCGGTGCCCCCGCCCATGCCCGCGGTGATGAAGCACATATGCGCGCCCGACAGGTGTTCGATGATCTCCTCGATCGATTCCTCGGCCGCCGCGCCCCCGACCTCGGGCTTGGCGCCGGCGCCGAGCCCCTGGGTGATGCCGGCGCCAAGCTGGATGCGGCGCGTCGATTTCGACTGCTGCAACGCCTGCGCGTCGGTGTTGGCGACGACGAATTCGGCGCCTTCCAGCGCCTTGTCGATCATGTTGTTGACCGCATTGCCCCCGGCGCCCCCGACGCCGAAAACGGTGATGCGCGGACGCAGTTCGGTCTGCTCCGGCATGACGAGATTGAGTGACATGTGATCCGCCTGTTTGTTGGTTTTCTACTGCTCGGTGGTGTTTTTTGTCTTGGCTCTTGTCTTGGCGTCTGGTTGCGCAGCCTAGCCGATGCCTCGGCGCCGGTCACGCGGAAAACTGTTCATTCGTCTCGCCCACCCCGCTGCTTGCCCCGCCTCAGAAATTGTCCCGGAACCAGCGCACGGCGCGTTTCAGCCGCGTGCCGCCGGTCAGCGCCAGCGGCGCCTCGAAATCCCAGAATTCATCATTGGGGCGCACCGCGTAGGCGGCCAGCCCGACGATGGCCGAAAACGCCGTGCCGGTGGCCGCCTGCGGCAGGCCCGATATCCGCAGCGGGCGCCCGACCCGCACCCTTTGCCCCAGAACCCGGCGGGCCACGTCCTCGAGCCCCGGCATCTGGCTGGCCCCGCCGGTGAGCACGATGCGCCGCGAGGGCAGGCCCTCGAACCCGGCCCGGTCCAGCAGCGCGCGCACCTCCTCGAAAGTTTCCTCCAGCCGCGGGCGGATGACCCCGATCAGCGCCGAGCGCGAAATCCGCCGGTCCTCGTCCCCCGCCGCGCCGATGCGCGGCGCGGCGATCAGATCGCGGTCGTCCATGCCGGTGGCCAGCATGCCGCCATGCAGGGTCTTTATGCGTTCCGCATCGGCGAAGGATATGGAAAACGCCTCGGAGATGTCGCGGGTCACATGCGCGCCGCCGACCCGCACCGAATCCGCATAGATCAGCTGCTTGCGCAGGAAGATCGACAGCGAGGTCGACCCCGCCCCCATGTCCACGCAGGCGGCGCCCAGTTCCTGTTCGTCCTCGACCAGGCTCGCCAGCCCCGCCGCATAGGGGGCGCTGACCGCCCCCGCCAGTTCCAGATCGCAGCGCTTCACGCAGCGCGCCAGGTTGCGCAGCGGCCCCGAGGCGACGGACAGCACATGCATGTCCACCGACAGGTTTTCTCCGGTCATGCCCCGGGGGTCGTTCAGGAAACTGGCGCCGTCCAGGGTGAAGTTCACCGGCAGGGCGTGCAGGATCTCGCGCCCCTCCTCCAGCGGCGGTTCGGGACAGGCGGCCAGCGCGTTGGCGACGTCCGCCTCGGTCACCTCGCCGTCCATGACCTCCACGTCGGCGGTGGCGCCGAAGCTCACCGGGCGCCCGCCGGACACCAGGCCGATCACCTGATCGACCCGCACCCCGGCCATCTTCTCGGCCGATTGCAGCGCCGTGCGAATGGCGCATTCGGTCTCCTCCATGTCGGTGATCTCGCCAAGCCGCACGCCGCGCGACTGGGTGATCCCGGCGCCGATGACGCGCAGCGCCCCGAAGCCGCCCAGATTGCCCGGCGCGGCGCGATCGGCCCCGCCGACGCCCCGGAGGTCGGCGGCAAGCTTGGCCGGGTCGATGCGCACGATGAAGCAGGCGGTCTTGGAGGTGCCGATGTCGATCATCCCGAGCAGCCCCCGCCGCAAGGCCGAGCGCAGATGCTCGCGCATGTATCTCTGACCGTCGAACGCGCCGTTTCTCATGCGTCTTCTCCCTGCGTTCCGGCGCGCAAACGCAGCAACTCGGTGAGCGCCCGCGGATGCAGGCGCAAGGTGGGGCGGGCGGGATCGCGCAGATCCAGCACCGCGATGTCGCGGTCCAGCAGGTCCTCGGCGCGGTCCAGCGCCAGCGCGCGGGCCAGCGCCGATTCCGGGGCCTCGGCGGGCAGGTAGATCACCTGATCCGGGACCGGCGGGGCCTCGCCCGGATCGGCGCCCCCGGCCACGGCGATGGCGGTTTCCCTCGCCCCCGGGCCGGTCAGCACCACGTCCCAGCGCCGGTCGCCGACGCGGACCAGCGCGCGCAGCCGGTCGCGCAGCGGCGCGGCGCGGCGATGCAGCGCCAGCGCCTCGGGCACCGCGCGGTTGGCCCCGGCGCCGACGATCAGCGGCAGATCGGCGCGGGCGGCGCGCCGCGCCACCGGGGCGATCACCACGCCCTCGCGATCCACCAGATGCAGCTGCCCCTCCCAGCGCCACAGCGCCGCGGGCACGCGTTCGACCACCGCCACGCGCAGGGCGCCGGCGGCGGTGACGTTGACCTTGGCCTCGGCGACGCCGGGGGCGGCCTCCACCTCCCGGCGCAGGGCGTCGAGATCCAGATCCAGCGACGAGACCGGGGCGCGGAACCCGATGCGCTCGGCGATCAGGGCGCGCAGCTGCGCCCCGCCGCCCGTGACCTCAAGCCGGGTCACGGCGAATTCCGGGCGTTCGACCAGCGCCGCGCGAAGGCTTTGCAGCTGCGCCTCGGCGGCGGTCCACAGCGCGTCCTGCCCCCAGGCCCAGGCCCCCAGCAGCAGCCCCGCCAGCGGCAGCGCCAGCCGCCGCGCGGCGAAACGCACCGAGGCCCGGCGCAGCAGCCGGTCCAGTCGGTAGCGCCAGCGCGAAGGCGACGGATCGCGCCGCCGCGCCGCCTGCAGCGCGCGTCCCCGCGCCAGCGGCGCCGGGGCGCGGATATCGGCGCGCAGCGCCGGCTTGTCGGAGTTCAGCGCTGACATGAGGCGTCCTCCACCATCCAGCGCAGCAGCGCCTCGAAATCCACGCCCATATGCGCCGCCTGCTCGGGGGCCAGCGAGGTCGCGGTCATGCCCGGCTGGGTGTTGGTCTCCAGCAGGAACAGCCCGGCGCGCCCGCGGGTCTCGTCCCATCGCAGATCGGTGCGGCTGAGGCCCCGGCAGCCCAGCGCCGCATGGGCGCGCCGGGCGCAGTCGAGGCAGGCGTCGAAGATCTCGGCCGGAATGTCGGCGGGCAGCAGATGGGTGGAGCCGCCCGCGGAATACTTCGCCTCGTAATCGTACCAGCCGGTGGCGGAGATGATGTCGGTGACGGTCAGCGCCCGGTCGCCCATCACCGCGACGGTCAGTTCGCGCCCCGGCACGAAGCGTTCGGCCATCACCGTTTCGGGCATGTCGGGGGACAGTTTCGCCGGGCCGTCGGCGCCCTCGCCGACGATGTAGATGCCCACCGACGAGCCCTCGTTATAGGGTTTCACCACGTAGGGCGGGTCCATGGGATGGGCGCGCATGGCGGCGTCGCGGCCCACCAGCAGGCTTGGCGCCACCGGCAGCCCGGCGGCCTGGAACACCTGCTTGGCGCGGATCTTGTCCATGGCCAATGCCGAGGCCATGACCCCGGAATGCGTATACGGGATGCGCCGCCATTCCAGCAGGCCCTGCACGCAGCCGTCTTCGCCCCAGCGCCCGTGCAGGGCGTTGAACGCGACATCGGGGGCCGCCTCGCGCAGCCGCGCGTCGAGGTCGTCCCCGGCGTCGATTTCCTCGACCCGGTAGCCTGCTGCGCGCAACGCCTCGGCGCAGGCCGCGCCTGAATCGAGAGACACCTCCCGTTCAGCCGACAAGCCGCCCTTCAGGACCGCTACGCGGGTGGATGCCCTGCTCGACATGCCCGCCTCGTCCGTTGGCGCCGGAGATTTGCCTGATCCGGCGCCGATTTGTTGTTTTGCGCCGGTTTTTCCCGGTCGCCCGTCTGGTGCCGCCGCGCAAGCCACCCCGGGGTTCCCCCCCAAGCCGCCCCGGGGTTCCCCCGAGCCGCGCCCGTCGCCGCGTCGCCATCATCGTTAATTCCTAGAGCGGAGTGGTTACCGGATCATTAATATGAACAATTTCCGGCCTCATCCCGCACGATCGGAATCCCGATGCGGCGTATCTCCCACTCTAGCGAGATTCCGCTGCAATCCAAAACCCTTTTTCGGACTTCCTCGCCCAGCGATTCAAGGTCGGCGGCGCTGGCGCCCCCGGCGTTGAGCAGGAAATTCGCGTGTTGCGGCGACATCTGCGCGCCGCCCAGCCGCAGCCCCCGGCAGCCGGCGTCGTCGATCAGCTTCCAGGCTTTCAGCTCATGGCTGTCATCCGCCCGCCCGGTCGATGAAAACCCCGCCGGATTGCGAAAGGTCGATCCGCAGGACCGCGCCCCGACCGGTTGGCTTTGCGCGCGTTTTTCAACGTATTCGGCCATGCGCGCCTCGATCGCCGCGGGCGTGTCGGGGCGGCCCTGCAGCAGCGCCTCGACCAGCGTCATGTCGTCGGGCAGGGCCGAGCTGCGATAGCCAAAGCCGATATCGTCGCGGGTCAGGCGATGCACCCGGCCCTGCCGGTCGACGCCCGTGGCCTCGATCAGCGCGTCAGCCATGTAGGCGCCGTAGCAGCCGGCGTTCATGCGAACGGCGCCGCCGATCGCCCCGGGGATGGTGCGCAGGAATTCCAGCCCCGCCAGCCCCGCCGCCGCCGCCGCCTTTGCAACCCGCGAATCGAGCGCCGCGGCGCCGACCCGCAGGCGGTCGCCCTCGACGTCGACGCCGCCAAAGCCGCGCCCGAGCCGGATCGCCGCCCCCGCCAGCCCGCCGTCGCGGATGATCAGATTGGAACACAGCCCCAGCGGCGTCACCGCGACGTCGCGCGGCAATGCGGCAAGAAAATCCGCCAGATCGGCGCGATCGGCGGGCGAGAACAGCACCTCGGCCGGGCCGCCCACCCGCAGCCATGACAGGTCGGCCAGCGGCCGCATGGGGGTGATCCGCCCGCGCGCCGCGGGCAGCCGCGCCGCCAGCGCCGCGCCGTCGAGCCTCACGCCCGGGCGCTCACGCCAAAGCCGCCAGATCGCCGGGCAGCGCGTGGGCCCAGTGGGTGATCGACCCGGCGCCCAGACACACCACCATGTCCCCCGGTTCGGCGTGTTCGGCGATCAGCGCCGCCAGTGATTCAGGATTTTCCAACGCCACGGCGCTGCGATGGCCATGGGCCAGCAGCCCGGCCACCAGCCCGTCGCGATCGGCGCCCTCGACGGGGTCCTCGCCGGCGGCGTAGACCTCGGCGATCACCACCATGTCGGCTTCGTTGAAGCACAGGCAGAAATCCTCGAACAGCGAATGCAGGCGCGAAGGGCGATGGGGCTGATGCACCGCGATCACCTTGCCCTTCGTCGCCTGGCGGGCCGCCTTCAGCACCGCCGCGATCTCCACCGGATGGTGGCCGTAATCGTCGATCACCGTCACCCGGTTCCAGTCGCCGACCCGGGTGAAGCGCCGGCTGACCCCGCCGAACCCGGCCAGCGCGTCGCGGATGGCGTCGTCGGGCAGCTTCAGCTCCAGCGCCACGGCGATCGCGGCCAGTGCGTTCTGCACGTTGTGATCGCCGGGCATGGGCAGCGACAGCCCCTCGATGCGCCGCTCGCCGACCCCGCGCGCGTCGCGCAGGCGGGCGATCACGTCGAAATGCGCGATGCCGTTGTCGTAGCGCAGATTGACCCCGCAGACATCCGCCTGCAGCGAGAATCCATAGGTGATGATGCGCCGGTCATCGACCCGCCCCACAAGGCTCTGCACCTCGGGGTGATCGATGCAGCAGATCGCCGCGCCGTAGAAGGGCAGATTGGACACGAACTGGTCGAACGCCGCGCGGATGCCGTCGAAATCGCCGTAGTGATCCAGATGCTCGGGGTCGATATTGGTGACGATGGCGATGGTCGCCGGCAGCCTGACGAACGTGCCGTCGGATTCGTCGGCCTCGACCACCATCCATTCCCCGGCGCCCATGCGCGCGTTCGACCCGTAGGCGTGGATGATGCCGCCGTTGATCACCGTCGGATCGACCCCGCCCGCGTCGAGCAGCGCCGCCACCAGCGAGGTGGTCGTGGTCTTGCCATGGGTGCCCGCCACCGCGACGTTGGATCGCAGCCGCATCAGCTCGGCCAGCATCTCGGCGCGGCGCACCACCGGCAGCCCGCGCAGGCGGGCGGCGTCGAGTTCGGCGTTGCCCCGCTTGATGGCCGAGGAAATCACCACCACCTCGGCCCCGGCCAGATTGTCGGCGCTCTGCCCGATCGCCACCCTTGCGCCCAGCTTGCGCAGCCGCGCCACGATCGGGCTTTCGCGCAGGTCCGAGCCCTGCACGTCATAGCCGAGATTGAGCATCACCTCGGCGATGCCGCTCATGCCGATGCCGCCGATGCCCACGAAATGGATGGCGCCGATGTCCTGGGGCAGCCGGGTGCCGGACTTTTTTCTTGTCTTTATCCTGACGCTCACGAGCCGGACTCCCTGATCTGCGCGACGCTCTCCACCAGATCGGCGAGCCGCGCGCCCGCGTCGGGCAGCCCCAGCGCGCTTGCCGCCGCCGCCATGGCCGCCGCGCGAACCGGATCGGAGAGGATCGCGCGGATATGCTCCGACAGCGCCGCCGCCGTCAAGTCGTCTTCGCGCGCCAGCGCCGCCGCGCCGGCCTCGGCCAGCGGGCGGGCGTTGGCGCTTTGGTGGTCGTCCATGGCGCTGGGATAGGGCACGAGGATCGAGGGCCGTCCGATCGCCGTCAATTCGGCCACCGAGGACGCCCCCGCCCGGCTGACCACAAGATGCGCGCCGGCGATGCGCGCCGGCATGTCGGCGAAGAACGGCGCGATCTCGGCCTCCACGCCGATCCGCGCATAGGCGGCGCGCACCGCGTCCTGCTCGGCCTCGCGCGCCTGCTGGGTGACGCAAAGGCGCGCGCGCATGTCGTCGGGCAGCAGCGCCGCCGCCGCGGGGACCAGCCGCGCGAACACGCTGGCCCCCTGGGATCCGCCGAAGACCAGCAGCCGCAGCGCCTTGCCGTCGGGCGGGGCGCCGGGGGGCGCGTAGGGCGCGACCGCCGCCAGCGCCGCGTCGCGCAGCGGGTTGCCGATGCGCTTCAACACCGCCCCTTCGGGCGCATTGACCAGCGGCCAGGTTCCGCAGGCCACCGCCGCCACGCGCCGCGCGAACAGCCGGTTGACCCGGCCGAGCACGCCGTTCTGCTCATGAATCAGTCGCGGCCGCCCGGTCAGCAGCGCGCCCGACAGCGCCGGCAGCGACGGATAGCCGCCGAACCCGGCCACCGCCGCCGGGCGGGCGCGCAGAAACCAGCCGACGGTCCCGGCGATCCCGGCGGCGATCGACAGCGGCGCGATCAGCCTGGCCAGCGCGCCGCCCCGCGCGAACGTCGCGGCGCGGGTCTCGCGGCGCTCCACCGCCGCGGGAAAGCCGCCCGCATAGCGGGCGCCGCGCGCGTCGGTGCTCAGCGCCACCCGCCAGCCGCGGCGCAGCATCTCCTGCGCCAGCGCCTGAGCGGGAAACATGTGCCCGCCGGTCCCCCCGGCGGCGATCACCAGCAACGGCGCGGTCATGGTCTCCTCGAAAATCTCGACGCCGGGCCGGACACGGCATCAGGCGCGCGGCGGTCGCGCGGGGCGGCGGGGTGGGCGGGCGG
>NZ_JBWOMN010000136.1:0-14162 GCF_056449545.1 Oceanicella sp.
CTGCCCGACCTGCTTGAAGAACTGCGCGGCTATCGCATGGCGGCGGCCGAGCTTCGCGAACGGCGCCGCGACTGGCAGGCCGCCGCGCTGGCCTTCGATGCGGGAGCCACGGAATGACCGCCGCGCGCAACATCGCCCGCGCCGCCGCCCGCGCCAGTCGCGCCGGTCAGGACCGGCGCCCGGCGCCCGACTATTCGGTCCGCAAGCGCCGCGGGCGATTTTACGTCGAGATCAACGGCAAGATCATCACCGGCGGCAACGGCTACGAAAGCTACGCCGCCGCGCTCAGCCGCGTCGAAAAACTCACCGTCCAGATGGGCCTGACCGTGCGCAAATGCATGTGCTGCCGGGTGAAATTCCCCAGCGAGGGCCCCCACAATCGCCTGTGCACCATCTGCCGCGGCAAAACCGCCACGATTTACGATGTCTGACCCCGACCTCATCACCGCAGGTTTCATCCTCACATGGCTGTCCGGCGCCGTTTTCGGCGGCGTGGTCGCTCGCTTCGCAAAGTGGAGGCCAAAATGACCCACCGCATCTTCATCACCGCCGGCGAAGTCGCGGCGCTGATGCGGATCCGCTCCGCCAGGTCTTTCCTGCAGCGCCGCGCGCGGCTGGAACGGGATTTTGATTTTCCGCCGCCGCTCGCATGGACCAGCAATCCCATGCTGTGGCGTCGCGAAACCGTCGAGCACTGGATCGAGTTTGACGGCCACGTCGCGCCCGAACGTCCCGATCCCGCCGAATTCGCCGCCGCGCGGAACCGGATGCTGCGCGAGGCGGGCCGCGCATGAACGCAAGCCGCCCCATATCCAAGCCGCCGGCGCGCCTGCGCCAGCGTCAGCGCGCCAGCGGCGAATGGCGGATCTGGTGGGAACCCGAAGCCGCCGTGCGTGAACTCGGGTTCGCAACCGCCGAACTGGACTGCAAGCGCCTGACCTGGTCGCGGCGCGAGGCCGAGCGGCTGAACCGCGAGGTCGCCGACGCGCGCACCGGCGCCGGGGTCGGATTGCGGCGGGCAGGGGGGCGGCGCACGATCGCCGCCCTGATCGCCGCCTATCGGCAATCGCCGCGCTGGGACGGGCTGAAGCCGCGAACGCAGCAGGATTACCGCGCCGCGTTCCTGCGCATACAGGACAAGTGGGGCGAGTGGCAGGTGGCGCTTTTCACCAAGCCCGTGGTGCTTGAATGGTATGAAACCCTTTATCGCGCCAACGGCCCGCGCATGGCGCAATCGCTGATCGGCAAGCTGTCGCTGCTGATGACCTACGCCGAAAATCGCGGCTGGATCGAACACAACCCCTGCCTGCGGCTCGGCATGATCGGCGGCAAACCCCGCCAGCGGATCGTGACGTGGGAAGAATACGACGCGCTGATCCTGGCGGCGCAGGATCTCGGCCTGCGCTCGGTGGCGCTGGCGATCGCGGTGGCGTTCCTGCAGGGCCAGCGCCAGACCGACGTTCTGGCCGCGAAGAAAGACGATTTCCGTGGCGAGGTCTGGCGGGTGCTGCGCTCCAAGCGCTCCAACCTGGGCGCGTTCGACGTGCACCCCCAGCTGGCGCCGATGCTGCTTGAGGCGGTCAGTGCAAATCTGGACGTTGAAACGCTGATCGTCAGCGAGACCACGGGGCGCGCCTACAAGGACGACCATTTCCGCCATCGCTTCCTGAAGGTGCGGGCCCACGCGGCGAAGCGGATGCCCTCCGTCGCCGACGCCCAGTATCGCGACCTGCGCCGCAGCTTCGGCCATTGGGCGCGGGTGGGCGGCGCATCGGAACGCGACGTGGCCGATGCGCTCGGCAACAACGCCTTCACCGATCCCAAGCTGAGCGGCACCTACATGCCGGCGACGGCCGTGACCGCCAGCCGCGCGGTCCATGCCGTCCAGCGCCCGGAAATCGCGAAACGAAAAGACAAGGCATGACCGACGACACACTGATCGCCCGCGCGGCGCGCGCCGCCGCCGCCGGCGATCTCGCCGCCGCCAGGGCGACGCTGGAAAACGCACTGCGCATCGCGCGCGAAAACCAAGTCTTTGCCGACGAAACCCACGCGCTGGATCTGCTGGAGGAGATAGCCGTGATGGAGAAAACCGCATGAGCCGTTGGGACGCCCACCTGCTGAACTACCTGCTGCGCGCCATACTCCGCCGTTGCCATTGGAAAAACTTGACATGACCGAAGCGGGGCGCCGCCAGAATGAGGAATGCAAGAGAAGCGATCCCCAAATGATCATCGTCATCAAGGGGCCGAAGATGTCTTTGGCGTCCTGCCCGAACGAATCCTGCGAGCGAAGCGACCCTAATCTGGTCTTTCACGTCGAGGGGTCCGAGATGTTTCAGGTGGTCTGCGCGACCTGCGGCGCCGCGGGGCCGCTATGCTGCAGCGACGCGGAAGGGGGCTGGAACCGCCTGCCGCGAAAGCTGGAGAAGCAGTCGTGACCGTCCGACCGTCCGACCGTCCGACTGACGCAGAGGTCGGACAGTCGGACGTTCCGCCGAAGACAGGCCGCACAAGTATTTGCAATTTCAAGGTTTTATGGTGGGTGATGCAGGGTTCGAACCTGCGACCCGCTGATTAAGAGTCAGCTGCTCTACCAACTGAGCTAATCACCCGCCGTGGAGCCGGTATCTAGGCCGGCGCGGGCGCGAGCGCAAGGGGTGATTTCGGTCCCGGGCGCGGTTTTTGCGCCCGGGGGGTCATTCCCACTCGATGGTGCCGGGAGGCTTGGAAGTGATGTCGTAGGTCACGCGGTTGACGCCCTCGACCTCGTTGATGATGCGGGTCGCGGTCTCGCCCAGAAAATCATGCGCGAACGGGTAGTAATCCGCGGTCATGCCGTCCACCGAGGTCACGGCGCGCAGGGCGCAGACGTAGTCGTAGGTGCGCCCGTCGCCCATCACCCCCACCGTGCGCACCGGCAGCAGCACCGCGAAGGCCTGCCAGATCTCGTCATAGAGGCCGTGCTTGCGGATCTGGTCCAGATAGACCGCGTCGGCGCGGCGCAGGATGTCGAGCCGGGCGCGGGTGATCTCGCCGGGGCAGCGGATGGCGAGGCCGGGGCCGGGGAAAGGGTGACGCCCGACGAAGGCCTCCGTCAGGCCCAGTTCGCGGCCCAGCGCGCGGACCTCGTCCTTGAACAATTCGCGCAGGGGTTCGACCAGCGCCATGTTCATGCGTTCGGGCAGGCCGCCGACATTGTGGTGCGACTTGATGGTCGCCGAGGGGCCGCCGGTGAAGCTGACGGATTCGATCACGTCGGGGTAAAGCGTGCCCTGGGCGAGAAATTTCGCGCCGCCGACATCGTGGGCGTGCTTTTCGAACACGTCGATGAACAGCCCGCCGATGATCTTGCGCTTGCGCTCGGGGTCGGCGACGCCTTCCAGCGCGTCGATGAACAGGTCGGCCTCGTCGGCGTGGATCAGCGGGATGTTGTAGTGGTCGCGAAACAGCGTCACCACCTCGTCGGCCTCGCCCATGCGCATCATGCCGGTGTCCACGAACACGCAGGTGAGCTGATCGCCGATCGCCTCGTGGATCAGCACCGCCGCGACCGAGGAATCGACCCCGCCCGACAGCCCGCAGATCACCTTGGCGTCGCCCACCTGTTCGCGGATCCTGGCGATCGCCTCGTCGCGATAGGCGGCCATGGTCCAGTCGCCGGACAGCCCGCAGATGTCGTGGGTGAAGGTCTTCAGCAGGCGGGCGCCGCCGGGCGTGTGGTGCACTTCGGGGTGGAACTGCACCGCGTAGAAGCGGCGCGAATCGTCGACGATGGCGGCCTGCGGGGCGTTGGGCGAGCGGCCGACGACGCGAAAGCCCTCGGGCAGGGCGGTGACGCGGTCGCCGTGGCTCATCCACACCTGGGCCGGGGCGTCGACGCCGGCGAATCCGGCGAACAGCGGATGCGCCTCGTCCATGCTGAGGAAGGCGCGGCCGAATTCGCGGTCATGGCCGGCCTCGACCCGGCCGCCGAGCTGGGCCACCATGATCTGCTGCCCGTAGCAGATGCCGAGCACCGGCACGCCCAGCGACCAGATCGCCGCGGGCGCGCGCGGGCTGTCGGGATCGGTCACCGAGGCCGGGCCGCCCGAAAGGATCACGCCGCGCGGGGCCAGCGCCGCCAGCCGCGCCGCGTCGAGCCTGTCGAAAGGGTGGATTTCGCAGTAGACGCCGCTTTCGCGCAGTCGCCGCGCGATCAACTGGGTCACCTGGCTGCCGAAATCGACGATGAGGATCAGATCGTGTTCGGTTTTCATGGCGCTGGTTAGCCGAGCCCGCAAGCTGGCGCAAGGTTTCGCTGCGCGTCGCGGGGCGGGCTGTCGGCGCGGGGGTCGCGCGACGCCCGAAAAGCCGAAAGCGACCCGTGATATGTCGCGGACGAGCGCTGCATGTGCGGATTTCCACGCCTGCCCGCGGCGCAACGGCCTATCTTCGCAGACATACCGGGAAAATCGGATCACGGGCGATACAAATGGCTGATCTGCTGCAGAGCGACTCAACGAAACCCCGCCGCCGCGCGCGCACCGGCGGCGGCGCGGCGCGGCGCGCCGAGCGCACCGCCCGCAGGATCGAGGCGGCGCGTTTCATCGAGCGCCGCATCCCCAATTTCGAGATCCTCGACGACGAGGCGCTGGCGATCATCGAGACCAACGCCGAGACCGTGCTGGAGGAGATCGGCGTCAGCTTCGTCGACAACCCCGGCGCGCTGGCGCGCTGGCGCGACGCGGGCGCGGATGTCGACGGCGAGCGGGTGCGCATCCCCCGCGGGCTGGCGCGCAAGCTGTGCGCCACCGCGCCGCGCGCCTTCACCCAGCACGCCCGCAACCCGGATCGCAACGTGGAGATCGGCGGGCGCAACCTGGTGCTGGCCCCGGTCTACGGCCCGCCCTTCGTGCGCTGCAACGAGAAGGGCCGCCGCTACGCCACCATCGAGGACATGCGCAATTTCGTGAAGCTCGGCTACATGTCGAAATGGCTGCATCACTCCGGGGGCACGGTCTGCGAACCCACCGACGTGCCGGTCAACAAGCGGCATCTGGACATGCTGCTGGCGCATATGACGCTGTCGGACAAGCCGTTCATGGGCTCGGTCACCGAACCGTCGCGCGCCGCCGATTCGGTGCGCATGTGCGAAATCCTGTTCGATCGGCCCGAGGGCGGGCTCGACACGGTGATGACCTCGCTGATCAACATCAATTCGCCGCTGACCTTTGACGCGGTGATGATGGGGGCGCTGGAGGTCTATGCGCGGGCCAATCAGGCCTGCATCATCTCGCCCTTCATCGTCGGCGGGGCCATGGCGCCGGTCTCGGTGGCCGGCACGCTCACGCAGGTGCTGGCCGAGGTGCTGGCCGGCATCGCCTATTCGCAGCTGATTCGCCCCGGCGCGCCGGTGATCTTCGGGGCCTTCGTCACCTCGATCGACATGAATTCCGGGGCCCCGACCTTCGGCACGCCCGAGGCGTCGAAGATTCTGTATGGCGCGGGGCAGCTGGCGCGCCGCCTCGGGCTGCCCTTCCGTTCCGGCGGGGGCTTGTGCGGTTCCAAGCTGCCCGACGCGCAGGCCGCCTACGAGACCGCCAACACGCTGAACGCGGCGCTGCTGGGCGGGGTGAATTTCATGCTCCACGCCTGCGGCTGGCTGGAGGGCGGGCTGGTCGCGTCCTACGAGAAATTCGTGCTCGACGCGGATCAGCTGGGAATCCTGCATTCGGTGGCCGCAGGGGTTGACGTGTCCGAGGACGCGCAGGCGCTCGACGCCATCCGCGAGGTCGGACCGGGGGGGCATTATCTTGGCTGCGCCCACACCCAGGCGAATTTCAAGACCGCGTTCTGGCGCACCGAGCTGCTGGACTACAAGCCCTTCGAAACCTGGTCCGAGGAGGGCGGGCGCGATTCGGCGACGCTGGCGGACTCGCGCTGGAAGCGCATGCTGGCCGAATACGAGGCGCCGGCGCTGGACCCCGGCAAGCGCGAGGCGCTCGACGATTTTGTCGCGGCGCGCAAGGCCGCCGAACCCGACAGCTTCATCTGAGCGGCCGGGGGGGGGGGGGGCCGCGCCCCCGGCGCCCCCCCCCCCCGGGGCCGGGGGCGGGGGGTGGGGGGGGGGGGGGGGGCGCCCCCGCCCGGGGGGCCCCCGCGACCATGGGCGCAGGCGGGCGGGTTTGCGGCGGGGGCCGCGTTCAGACCGGCTGCGCGGCGGGGATGCGCGTGGCTTCGGCCACCAGCGCAGCCAGCACCTGCACGTGCTGGGGGGCGGAATAACCGGCCGCGCCTTCTCGCCTGGCTTCTTCGCATTGCGCTTCAAGCCCCGACAAACGCCGCAAAATATCCGCTGCGCGCTTGCGTCCGATCAAGCCCGGCAAGATCCGCGACAGGTCGCGGTCGCGGCTGTAGAATCGCGCCCCGGCCCGGGCGGCGCGGGACAGGATGCGCGGGCGTTTCAGCGCATGGACGGGGGTTGCTGCGAAGACGCCGGCGGGATCGAAAGCGATGGTCATCTGAAAGCTCCGTACAGGGAAACGACTCGTTCATAATCACCGATCTTCTGGGGTGTTGCTCAACGTGAGGTAGAACCGCGCGCTGCTCAAAAAAATGATTAAATTCAGTTGTGTGAAAGGAATTTCACGCGAATCACTTTATGAAACTACGCTTAACAACTTGTTCATAATTCAACCATAGCTTGAAAAATGCCTAAAGTTCACAGCAAAGGCGAATTAAATGATGCGCACCGACCTGACGCTCCAGGACAGCCGCCGCGCCGCGCAGATGCTTCTCGGCGATTGCGCTGGCGAAAAACGGCTCGCGGACGCGGCGCTCTACATCGCGCACGCGATCGCCGGGGTCTCCATGCGGCGTCTGGCTGCGCATCTCGACTGCCAACCTTCCACAGTGATGCGCGCCGTGCGGCGCGTCGAACTGCGGCGCGACGATCCCCTGCTGGACGCTCTGTTCAGTGAAATCGAATCGCTGTTCGACGCGCAAGACGGCGCGCAGGCATTATCCATGGAGACCGCGTTGACCCAACTCCGCCCCCGAACCATTGCCCAGAATGACAAGCAGATCGAGAAGGAGGCCAAGCGCATCCTGCGCCGCATGTGCGAACCCGACGCGTTTCTGGCGCTGGCGCGCGGCGCCGACACCGCCTGCGTGTTCCGCAAGGGCAAGGAGGGTCTGGTGACCCTGGCCCGCGTGCCCGTCGCCGCCGTCAAGGGCTTCGCCGCGCGCGAATGGGTCGCCTGCGCCAGCGTCGGGCCGAACATGGCCCGCTATGACGTGACCTCGGTGGGGCGCGCCTGGCTCAAGCGGGTGATCGCCGACGAGGGCGCCTCGCGCCGCCGCGCCCATGAGATGGCCGGCATGGCCGAGGCCGCCTCGCCCTTTGCGCGCCAGCATCAGCTTGACGGCGAACGCAACGTGCGCGAGGGCGAGCAGAGCCGCCGGGTGCGCGTCAATCTCGGCGAGACCCCGCTGGGCTGGCTGGCCAAGCGCAAGGGGCCGGACGGCAAGCCGTTCCTGACCTCGGCCGAGGTCGCCGCCGGCGAGCGCCTGCGCGAGGATTTCGAACAGGCCCAGATCGGCCCCAAGGTGGCCCAGGACTGGCAGCGGTTCCTGACCCCCGGGGCGCATTCCGGGGTGTCGCGCCTGCGCGGTCCCGCCGAAGGTCCGATGGCGGCGCGCGACAAGGTCAGCCGGGCGCTGGAGGCCCTCGGCCCGGGGCTCAACGACGCCGCCATGCGCGCCTGCTGCTTTCTGGAGGGGCTGGAGGCCACCGAGCGGCGCATGGGCTGGTCGGCGCGCTCGGGCAAGGTGGTGCTGAAGATCGCGCTCACCCGCCTGTCGGAGCATTACGGCTACGCCGCCAAGTCGGCGGATCTGCGCAAGGCGGTATGACGCAGGGCGCGGCGGCGCAGGGATGTTGCACTGCACCATATCAGTGCTTATCTATGGTGCAATGCAATCCTCCCACCGATATGGAGTCGCGCCATGCTCGCCCATCCCGCCTATGGGGTCTCGCTCCTGAAGAGAGACGACGAGACCGTTTACGACTATTTCCTCAGCTTTTCCCCCGTCGCGCCGTTCTTCGGCGTGGAGTGGCGTTTCAGTGACGTGTTCAGCCTCGAGCCGGCGATCTCGAAAGCCGCCGAGGATGTGGCCATGCGCGCCGGCGAGGCCGTGGGCGTCGTGGCGCAGGAGGGCGTGAAAACCGCCCGCTGCGCGGTGGACGCCGCGGCCGAGACCTCCCACGCGACCGCGGCGCTGGTCGAGGCGGTCGCCGAGGCGGCGGTCGAGACCACCACCGAGATGGCCGAGGCCGTCGTCGAGACCATCGCCGAGGCCCCGCGCCCCGCCGACCTGTTCGGCGCCGTCGCCGCGCCTGAAGTCGCGCCCGCGCCCGAAACTGAAGTCGCGCCCGCGCCCGAAACTGAAGTCGCGCCCGCGCCCGAAACTGAAACCGGGGCTGACGTGGCTGCGTTCGACATCGGGGACGCCGCCGCGCCCGAGACCGCGCCCGAGACCGCGCCCGAGACCGAGACCGCCGCCGCGCCCGAGACCGAAGCCGAGGACGCGCCTGCCGCGCCCGAAGGGCTGCTGGACGCGGCGCCGGAAACGGTCGATGATCTCAAGCTTATCAAGGGCATCGGTCCGAAGCTTGAGAAAGAGCTCAATGCGCTCGGCATCTACAGATTCGCCCAGATCGCCGATCTGGACGAGGACGGGCTGCTCTGGCTTTCCAGCAACCTCACCTCGTTTCGCAACCGCCCGGTGCGCGGCGGCTGGGTCGAGCAGGCCCGGGCGCTGATGGCCTGAGGCTGCGGAGCCGGGCCCGCGCCGGCAATCATCCATGACATGGGAAAGGGCGCCTCGCTGGGCGCCCTTTTTCGCATCCCGCCCGGATCAGCCCGCGGCGGCGACGATGCCGGCGAAATCCGCGGCCTTGAGGCTGGCGCCCCCCACCAGTCCGCCATCGACGTTGGAGACCGCGAAGATCTCCGCCGCGTTGCCCGGCTTCACCGAGCCGCCATAGAGCAGCCGCACGCCCTGGCCCACGGCGGCGCCGAAGCGCTCCTCCAGCCGCGCGCGCATGAAATCATGCATCTCTGCGATGTCCTCCAGCGTCGGCGTGCGCCCTGTGCCGATGGCCCAGACCGGTTCATAGGCGACCACCAGGCGATCCGGGCTCGCGCCTTCGGGCGTCGAGCCGGCAAGCTGGCCGCCGACCACGGCCAGCGCCTCGCCCGCGTCGCGCTGGGATTCGGTTTCGCCGACGCAGACGATGGCCAGCAGCCCGGCGCGCCAGGCGGCGCGGGCCTTGGCGGCCACCTCCGCATCGGTCTCGCCGTGATCGGCGCGGCGCTCGGAATGGCCGAGGATGACGGCGCTGGCGCCCGCGTCGGCCAGCATCTCGGCCGAGACGTCGCCGGTATGGGCGCCGTTTTGCGCGGCGTGGCAGTCCTGCCCGCCGCAGCGCACCGGGCCGCCGGCGGCCCGGGCGGCGGCGGCGGCGAGCAGCGTCGCCGGCGGGCAGATCAGCACGTCGCAGCCGGGCGCGGGGACGGCCCTGGCCAGCGCGTCGATCTCGGCGAGCGCGGCGGACAGCCCGTTCATTTTCCAGTTGCCGGCGGCCATCTTGCGTCGCGTCATCGCGGGTCTCCTGATCTGTGGGGCGCGCGGGCGCCCGCGCGGGGTTGCGCGCCCGTTATAGCGGGGCGGCGCGCCGCGCGCAGCCCCCGCGCGCGCCTGCGACCGCAGGATTGGCGATTTTCGGGTTTTTCTCGCATGGGGGCGGGGCGGCGGGATCAGGCGCGGCGCAGGGCCTTGGCCAGATCCAGCGAACGATTGGCCCAGAGCATGGCCTCGTCCGGGTCGTCCCAGCTGTCGTCGGGCAGGCGCCAGTAGCCCATCTGCCTTGTCTTGCCGTCGCGCCGCGCATAGGTGAAGGGTTCGGAGCCCTCGGCGGCGAGCGCGCGCGCCACCACGCCCTCGGCGCGCAGGAAGATCACGTCGCCCGAGGAGATCAGCGCGAACATCACGCCGTCGCAGTAAAGGCCGGCGCCGCCGAACATGCGCCGCACCGAAATCTCGCCAAGACCCGAGAACAGGTCGATGGCGTGTGATTTCAGCGCCGCGCTGACCGTCATGCGGTCAGACCCCCTCGAACTTGATCGATTCGCCGCAGCCGCAGGCCTCGGTCACGTTGGGGTTGTTGAACACGAACCCGGCCTCCAGCAGCGAGGTGCGGTAGTCGATTTCGGTGCCGAACAGGAACATCTGCGCCATGGGCGCGATCAGCACCCTGGCGCCGTCCTGTTCGATGACCTCGTCATGCGGGTCGGCGGCCTCGGCGTAGTCCATGGTGTATTCCATGCCGGCGCAGCCGCCCTTGCGCACCCCGACCTTGAGCCCCAGCACGCGCCCGTCGGAGCCGTCCATCAGCTGGCGGATCTGCTTCACCGCAGCCGGGGTCATGGTGATCGGAGGTTTCCCGGGAATCCCGAACATCGCGCGCCTTTCAACCTTGTGGCGAAAACATACGCGCTTGCTCTTGCATCATCAAGCGCCGGCGCGGCGGTTCGCCCTGTTCGTCCGCAAGTCATGCGCCATGGCGGCGCGCAGGGCCGAGGCCCTGTTTCGAATCTATGAACCGAAGACGGCGCGCGCAAGGCGGGCGGCGCGATTCGCGCATTGCGCGTCGGCGCCGCATGGCGGGGTCACATGAATCCGAGCTCCAGGCGCGCCTCGTCGCTGAGCATCTCCATGCCCCAGGGCGGTTCCCAGACCAGCTGCACGTTGACGGTCTTGACGCCGGGCAGCGGGGACACCGCGTCGGCGATCCAGCCGGGCATCTCGCCGGCCACCGGGCAGCCCGGGGCGGTGACGGTCATGTCGATGTCGACATGGGCCTCGTCATCTATGGCGATGCGGTAGATCAGGCCGAGATCGTAGATGTTGACCGGGATCTCCGGGTCGTGGACCGTGCGGCAGGCCTCGACGATGGGGTCGTAGAGCGGGTGATCCGGCGTGGATGGGGCGATGAGGGGGTCGCCTTCCCGGGCGCTGGCGTCCATGCTGGTCTCCGGTGGGTTGCTGGGGCGGGTCGCATCTAAGCTGTCCTTCATATAGAAACCCCGCGCCCGCGCGTCCAGTGCGGCGGGCGCTCCCAGTGCGGCGGGCGCCCCCGGTGCGGCGCGGTTTGCAGGCGGGCGGGCGGAGGCGTAAGGGTTGCCGAAATGTCCGCGCCGCCCCGGGGGGGGGCGCCCTGCCACGGAGCCGCCCTTGTCCAGTTTCGCCTTCGCCATCGCCGCCGCCGACGGCGCCGCGCGCACCGGCTGCGTGCATACGCCGCGCGGGACCATCGCCACCCCGGCCTTCATGCCCGTGGGCACCGCCGCCACGGTGAAGGCGATGCTGCCCGAAAGCGTGCGCGCCACGGGCGCCGACATCCTGCTGGGCAACACCTATCACCTGATGCTGCGTCCGGGGGCCGAACGCATCGCCCGGCTCGGCGGGCTGCACCGGTTCATGAACTGGGACCGCCCGATCCTCACCGATTCCGGCGGCTTTCAGGTGATGAGCCTTGCCGGGCTGCGAAAGCTTTCCGAAGACGGGGTGCGGTTCAAATCCCATATCGACGGGTCGGACCGCCACCTGACCCCGGAACGGTCCATGGAGATCCAGCGCCTGCTGGGGTCGGACATTGTCATGTGCTTTGACGAATGCACGCCGTATCCGGCGGATGAGGCGGCGGCGCGGGCGTCCATGCGCATGTCCATGCGCTGGGCCGAACGGTCGCGCGCGGCGTTTGGCGAGCGCCCCGGTCACGCGCTGTTCGGCATCCAGCAAGGCAGCGTTTACAAGGATCTGCGCGAAGAATCGTCGCAGGCGCTTCAGGACGTCGGGTTTGACGGCTACGCCATCGGCGGGCTGGCGGTGGGCGAGGGGCAGGCGGCGATGTTCGACGTGCTCGACTACGCGCCGGCCATGCTGCCGCCCGATCGGCCGCGCTATCTGATGGGGGTGGGCAAGCCCGACGACATCGTCGGCGCGGTGCAACGCGGGGTGGACATGTTCGACTGCGTGCTGCCCTCGCGATCCGGGCGCACCGGGCAGGCGCTGACCCGGTTCGGCGCGGTCAACATCAAGAACGCCCGGCATCAGGACGATCCCGGGCCGCTGGACCCGGAATGCGCCTGCCCGACCTGCCGCGCCTATTCGCGCGCCTATCTGCACCACGTGTTCAAGGCGAAGGAGATCATCTCGTCGATGCTGCTGACCTGGCACAACCTGCATTATTATCAGGAGCTCATGCAGGGGTTGCGCGACGCGATCGCCGCCGGGGCGCTGGACGGGTTCGCCGCCGCCTTTCACGCGCGGCGCGCCGCGGGCGATCCGCCGCGCTGAACGCGGGGCGGGCGCGGTCAGGAACCTGGCGTTCCGGGGGGCGGTCCGGGGGGCGTTCCGGGGGGCGGTCCGGGGCGAAACCGGGCTGGACCGGGCCGGGGGCTGTGATAGAAGGGGCGGGACCAATGCCCGTCGCGGGGCCCGCGACGCGGCGCTGCGACGCGCAGGGCGCAAAGGAATGACGCAGATGAAGAATTTCCTGATCCGGTTTTTCACCTGGTGGAACGGCGCGACCATCGGCACGCGGCTGTTCACCCGCCGCTACGGCGAAAAGGTCGGGACCGACGAATTCGGCAACGACTACTACCAGACCGGCGACGGCAAGCGGCGCTGGGTGATCTACAACGGCTATTCCGAGGCGTCGGCGATCACCGCCGACTGGCATGGCTGGATGCACCACACCTGGGACGAGCCGCCGACCGCGCGCCCGATGCAGCGCAGGCCCTGGCAGATTCCGCACAAGCCCACCGTCACCGGCACCCCGGAGGCCTATCACCCGCCGGGCAGTCTGCTGACCCCCGAAAGCCGCCCGCGCGTCAGCGGCGACTACGACGCCTGGCAGCCGGAATAGCCGGGGCGCGGCGCGCAAGAAGGATCGCCTGACATGGCCAGCAACGCGATGGAGACCGCGATCGGGGCGGTGGTGCTTGTCGCCGCGGGCGGTTTTCTCGCCTATGCGGCGCAGACCACCGGTTTCAGGGCCGGGATCGGCGCCAGCTATGACCTCAAGGCGGCGTTTCGCAAGGCCGAGGGGCTGGTGGTCGGCGGCGACGTGCGCGTCGCCGGGGTCAAGGTCGGCTCGATCACCGGGCTGGATCTGGATCTCAAGACCTATCGCGCGGTGGCCACGCTGACCATCGACAGCCCCGTCAAGCTGCCCGAGGACAGCGACGCCACCGTCGCCACCGAGGGGCTGCTCGGCGGCGCCTATGTGGCGATCACTCCGGGGGGCTCGGATCTGATGCTCGCCGATGGCGACGAGATCCTCTACACGCAGGGCTCCGTCAACCTGCTGGATCTGGTGGGCAAGGCGATATCCTCGCAGGGCGAATGACGACATGGACACGGGCATGAGCAACGAATCGGCCGCGTCGGATGCATGGAACGCGGCGAAATACGACGCCGCCGCGCGCTTCGTGTCCGATCTGGGCGCGCCGGCGCTGGCGCTGCTGGATCCCAGACCGCTGGAACGCATCCTCGATCTGGGCTGCGGCGACGGCGCGCTGACCGAAAAGCTGATGGCGGCGGGGGCCGAGGTGACCGGGATCGACGCCTCGCCCGACATGATCGCCGCGGCGCAGGCGCGCGGCGTTTCGGCCAGCGTCGCCGACGCGCAGGCGCTGGAATTCGACGCCGAATTCGACGCGGTGTTCTCCAACGCCGCCATGCACTGGATGACCGACCCCGACGCCGTGATCGCCGGGGTCGCCCGCGCCCTGCGCCCGGGGGGGCGCTTCGTCGCCGAATTCGGCGGCATGGGCAACGTGGCGGCGATCCGCACCGCGCTGATCGCGGTGCTGGCGCAGGAGGGCGTCGCCACCGACCTGCGCGACCTGTGGTATTTTCCATCGGTCGCCGAGCACCGCCGCCGGCTGGAGGCCGCGGGCTTCGCGGTCGAGGAGATCGCCCTGATCCCGCGCCCCACGCCGGTGACCGCGGGCATGGAGGCGTGGCTGGAGACCCTGTCGGCGGCGGCGCTGGCCCGGCTGCCCGCGCCGCGCCGCGCCGGGGCCCGCGCCCGGGTCGCCGACCTGCTGC